>JAFYZY010000114.1 GCA_017548485.1 Oscillospiraceae bacterium
CCCACGAATCTGTCGTACATAAGCTCAGTGCCCTTGAAAACTCTGAGCCCCGCGCCGGCAGGACCTTTTTCTATGACCTCATCCAGAAGTCTGTCCAGTTCCCTGAGTTTTTCCATTTTATCTCCTCCTGATCGACTGATATCCTGATACATTAATGATACCACCTGACCCTGCAGCGGGAACAGAGAAGGGATATTTCGGGCGACTATTATATCAAAATTTGATTGAAATGGTATTATAATAATGAACAGATAAATTTACAGGAAAGGAAGTACTACAATGCTTTACGCCAAACTGAACAACGGTGTAGAGATCCCCATGCTGGGACTTGGTGTTTTCAGAACTCCCGACGGAGAAGAGACCATCAATTCCGTAAAGTGGGCGCTCGAAGCCGGCTACAGGCACATCGACACAGCCAAGATGTATGAGAACGAGCACTCCGTCGGAGAAGGCATCAGAACCTCCGGCGTTAAGAGAGAGGACGTCTTCGTTACCTCCAAGATCTTGCCCGCCGACATCATCGCCGGAAAGACAGCGGAAGGTTTCGACCAGACTCTCGAAAAGCTCGGCTTCGATTATGTCGACATGATGCTCCTTCACTTCCCCATGACCGACGAGATGAACATCGCGGCATGGAAGACCATGGAAGAGTATTACAAGGCAGGCAAGGCCAGAGTCATCGGCGTGTCCAACTACAGCAACCGCCAGCTCCAGGTCATTCTCGATATGTGCGAGATAGAGCCGGCAGTCAACCAGTTCCACATCGATCCCAACAATCAGGATCAGGAGCGTCTCGACTTCTGCATGAGCAAGGGCATCTACACCGAGGCAGCCAGCCCGTTCGGCGGCACGGGAAGAACAGAACGCGTGCTCGGAAACCCGACGATCATGGAACTCGCTGAAAAGCTCGGAAAGACCCCCGCTCAGGTAGTCATCAGGTGGAACCTCCAGAGAGGCACCATCATGATCCCGAAATCCACGCACAAGGAGAGGATCATCTCCAACTTCGACGTGTTCGACTTTGAACTCAGCGATGAGGACATGGCTGTCATGGCATCCCTCAACGATCCTACCGCAATGCCCTTCATGGATCCGGAGAAAGCTTATGACATGTGGTCCGGAAGGATCCCGAGGCCGTTCCCTCCCAGGCGCGACTGATTATTTGAACCATCAGGCAAAAGAAATGTCAATATACGAAAGCACCCCGCAATTCTGCGGGGTGCTTTTGTGCCTCGAAAAGGTCGGGATGATACGATATTATTACTATATATAAGTGTATTTCATCAGCGACAAGGAGAAGACGTATGGAGCAGAGAGAACCGCTGGTCAGACATATATTCACGGCGGACCCGTCGGCACGTGTGTTCGATGACAGGATATATATCTATCCCTCCCACGATCTTCCCCATGACGGGGAGGATGACGACGAGGGCGGCGAGTATATAATGGAGGATTACCATGTGCTGTCCATGGACGGTCCGGAAGCGGAATGCGTGGATAACGGCGAGGCCCTCAACATGAGGGACGTGCCGTGGGTAAGCAGACAGATGTGGGCTCCCGACTGCGTCTGCAGGGACGGGAAGTATTATCTGTATTTCCCCGCAAAGGACCGCAGCGGTGTGTTTCATATAGGCGTCGCGGTGAGCGACAGTCCCGTAGGACCTTTCAAGGCCGAGGAAGATTATATCGAGAACAGCATGAGCATCGACCCCGCGATCCTTGCGGATGATGACGGCAGGTTTTTCATGTACAACGGAGGCCTCTGGGGCGGGCAGCTCGAGAGGTGGCAGACAGGCACATACACCGAGACGCCTGAAGAGATAGACCGGGAAGATGCGTCGCTCGGCCCGTTCGTCGCCGAGCTGGCGGAGGATATGAAGTCCTTCAAGGAGAGACCACGGATGGTACGCATCCTTGACGGGAACGGGGAGCCGATAAAGGCCGGGGACGAGGACAGAAGGTTCTTCGAAGGGCCCTGGATGCACAAGTACAACGGCCTGTACTATCTCTCTTACTCCACGGGGACGACCCATTACATCTGTTATGCGACGGGAGAGGATCCCCGCGGACCGTTCACGTACAGGGGAAGGATACTGGAGCCGGTGATCGGGTGGACGACACATCACTCCATCACCGAATATCACGGGAAATGGTATCTGTTCTACCACGACTGCGAGTTGTCGGGAGGCATCAATCACAGGAGAAACGTGAAATTCACCGAACTTCACTATAACCCGGACGGAACGATACAGACGATATTCCCCTACGGCGATTGACGAAAAGGACAAAAACAGACAGAAAAAGACAGAACATATACAGAGACTGCGGGTAGAATAAGACCATCAGGGAAAGGAGGACTCACCCATGGAATGGACGACATGCATCAGAACGGCGATCGAATACATGGAGGAGCATCTGGAAGACAGCATCAGTGCGCAGGATGTGGCTGACCGGGTGCACATCTCACCGTTCTTCCTTCAGAGAGGTTTCTCTGTGATGACCGGCTGCGGCATCGGGGAGTATCTCCGCAGCAGAAGGCTGTATCAGGCGGCGCTGGACCTCAGGGACACGGATGACAGAGTCATCGACATAGCTGTCAGGTACGGATACGAGAGCCAGGAGAGCTTTACGAAGGCATTCAGCCGCTTCCACGGAGTCACACCGTCTCAGGCACGGGCGGGAGCCGCCGTAAACGTCTTTCTTCCTCTGAGAGTCAACATCAGCATTCAGGGAGGTAACCAGATGGATTATAAGATCGCGCCTATGTTCCCCTTCAAGGTGATAGGCTTTGAAAAAGTATTTGACAATGAGACCGCTCAGGCTGAGATCCCGAAATTCTGGGATGAGATCTGCGAGAAGTATGCAAACAATGTGTACGCGGGCAACGAACCGGCCAACGCTTACGAAAAAGCGATCGTGGACAACTGTATCGGTGAGTACGGCGTATGCATCGACGATATCGGGGAAGACAGGTTCCGTTATCTGGTCGCAGGGAGGTATACCGGCGGAGAAGTACCGGAGGGTATGACGCTGTACGAGTTCCCCAGAGGCGACTGGGCGGTGTTCAACTGCATAGGTCCGAACCCGCAGACGCTTCA
>JAFYZY010000115.1 GCA_017548485.1 Oscillospiraceae bacterium
CGTCTAACAAGTGAACAGGCCCCAAGATCCTGTTCTGGAAAGGAAGCTATATCAATGGATAATGGTGCAAGTAGCTACCGCCGTTTCCTTGATGGTGATGAAAAAGGTCTCGTAGAGATAATAAGAGACTACAAAGACGGACTGATCCTCTACCTCAACAGCTTCGTAGCAGACATCTCCGTTGCGGAGGAGCTCGCGGAAGATACTTTCGTAAAGCTGGGCATCAGAAAGCCGCGGTTCTCCGGAAGATCCTCCTTCCGCACATGGCTCTACGCCATCGGAAGAAACGTGGCCATAGACCATATCAGGAAGGAATCCAGGCGGAAGACTGAGAATATAGACGATCACTGCGACCTCTCCGACGAGGAGACCCTGGAGAACGCGTATATCAGGGAAGAGCAGAAGATCGCCGTGCACAGAGCCATGAGGAGCCTCAAGCCGGAATACCGCCAGGTGCTGTGGCTGACCTACATAGAAGGTTTCAGCAACAGAGAGACGGCAGGGATCATGAGAAGATCGGTCCACAGCGTGGAGACTCTTGTCTACAGAGCAAGACAGTCACTCAAACATGTGCTAGAGACGGAGGGATTTACAAGTGAAGACCTATGAAGAAATGGCGCGGGACGCGCTCAGACGCATAAACGAATACGAAGCAGAGAAAACAGAGCGCAGAAGGACCTTCAGGAGAAGGGCAGCGCCTGTAATGGCGTTCTGCTTTACAGCTCTTCTGGGACTTGCCGTATGGAAAAGCGGCATCCTCGATAAGAAGGAAGTGCCGGTGATAGACGACGGCGGACAGGAACAGCAGACTGAGATCGCGGATCATTCCGGGGAAACGGAGAAAGAGCCTATGAGTGAGCCTCAGACAGAGGAGAGCAGCCAGAACGGAGCTTTCCAGTCCGCAGATAAACAGGATGACCAGACGGGAGAAGGCGGAGATCAGGATCCTTCAGGGGAGAATAAAGAGACGGATGCCCCCGCGGAAGAGATAAACGGCCAGCCGGAGAGCGAAAATGAGAGACAGGTCGAGCCTGAACCTGAATCCGGCGGAGAAGCAAATGATATTCCCGGCGGAGTAGTCAACGTCGGACCGGGTGAGATCCTCAACGGAGATCCCAACGGCATCATCGGCGGACCGGATCAGCCCGTAGGTCAGGAACCCAAAGTCGTTCAGCCGGCGTACCAGTTGATAGAGGACTACCTTAACGCTCCGCAGGCCAGCTATGCGACGCCGGGCATGGGAGAAGTCGGAAAGTCGGTGCCTCTTACTGCCGCGATGCAGACCTTCGGGGAAGAAGGCTACAGGTACCGCGTGGTGGTGGACTTCTTTGACGGGAAGGAACTAATAAGAGATAAGGACACGCTTCTCGCGGAAGCGGACAGGCTGTATAATAACGGCGGATATACCGCAGGAGTGGAGACCGTCAGAGACAACGAGAAGGAAGTGAGCTATCTCTTCCTGATCGCGACGGCGGATCAGATAAACAGCTTCCCGGCAAGGAGCGACAGAGGATACTTCATGTTCCTCATAAGGGAATATCAGGAGCTGACGGACCAGTTCAGCCACAGCGTATACGGGGAATGACAGGAAGCAATGACTATGAGAAAGATAGTTGCAATGATGCTTTGTCTTGCAGTTGCGCTCTCACTGGCCGGCTGCGGAAAGAAGCCGGCCGGGGATCCGTCATCTAATACCATAGACGGTGAGCCTAACGGTACCGGTGCGCTCAACACTTCCGGCAACAATACAATAGCTATCCGGGAAGATGTCTGTGAGTTATATCTGGAAGTACTGGAAGATCTGTGGAACGTTGATACCGGATTGAACAGCGGAATAACTCAGATCGGAATCGATCTGTCCGGGCTTTCTGACCTGACGGAAGAGGAAAAAGACATCGTAATGAGCGGATTCGCCTCAAAACTGGATCTTCCGTACATCAAAGGAACATGGGAAGAACTCTGCGAACAGGGTCATATCGATAAGGAAGACCTATATTGGGAAGACGGGCTGTTCTTCTCGATAAAGACAAGCGAAGACGCAGATCCGGATACAGAACATCCGGCGTTTGATGCGCAGAAATGGCGCAGCGGATTGGGTGCGTATTACTTTATTCAGTGCACCGTTCAAAAAGATGCAGACGGGAAATGGTCGTACACCGTCGGACAGCATGCGATTTCATAACACGGACTTTATACGATAACATGCGATTTCATTACACAGCGCCGGGGATCAAAGGTCCCCGGCGCTGTGCAGCGTCATTCAATTAAGTCTCATATGACATGATCCACATGGGATCTCAGCAGATAATGACATGTCTCTCAGCGGTTGGTGTGTGAAGCGAATCACACGGATTTCAAGAATACTACTTTTGATGTTCACGCAGTCTTCAGAAAGGAAGTCTATCATGGACTTGTCAGAAAGGAGACAACAAATGAAAAAACTGATCTCGATCATGCTCTGCGCTGTGATGTGCCTGTCGCTCATCTCGTGCGCTTCGGAAAAACAGACAGGCACTAATCCGGCGGATGCACAACAGTCCGAAACAGTGCCGCAAGGCAAAGATAAGGATAAGGATAATAAAGATAATGATCAAGAAAAAGATACTGATAAAGATAAGGAAGAGACCGCATCACAAGATTTCATCACAAAGGATGATATCGAGGTAACGCAGACGCTCAGCTCCGATACGGACGGGGAACACGTCATAACAGCGGACGGGACAAGCGCTTCCTATTCGAATACAGCCGTAGAGAAGACCGGAGACTCCAGCGGTGACGAAGCAGATTTCTACGGTGAGAATGCCGCAGTATTTGCTACGAACGGCGGAACTCTGGATCTGACTGAAATGGTCATCACCACGGACGGAACTCACGCGAACGCAGTGTTCAGCTACGGCGAAGGTACGACAGTCACCATCAGCGATTCCGTTATCGAGACAAGCGGAAACTGTTCCGGAGGCCTCATGACAACCGGCGGCGGGACCATGACCGCAGACGACCTTAACATACATACGACCGGCAACTCCTCGGCGGCTATCAGGTCCGACAGAGGCGGCGGTACCGTGACAGTGACAGGAGGGTCATACGTCACAGACGGAAAGGGCTCTCCGGTCATTTATTCCACAGCGGATATTACTGTCAATGACGCGTATATGGAATCGACTGCCTCCCAGGGCGTGGTCGTGGAAGGCAAGAATTCTGTGACTCTGAACGATGTGGAACTGATCGCTGACAACAATACAAAGAACAGCGACAAGTCATCCTGGTACCAGGCCGTCATGATCTATCAGTCCATGTCAGGCGATGCCGCGGAAGGACTGGCGACATTCACGATGAACGGCGGATCATTGACCAATAAGAACGGGGACATATTTTTCGTGAACAATACGGTGACAGAGATAACACTGAGCCAAGCCGAAATCGTGAACGAAGACGCTGATGGCGTATTTCTGAGAGCTGCGGCTGCGGGATGGGGCAGTGAAGGCTCCAACGGAGGGCAGGTAACGCTCACCGCATTGGATCAGGAGATAAACGGAAACATGCTGGTGGACAGCGTCTCTCACCTGAATCTTTACCTCAAGGACGGATCGGTATTCACCGGAGCTGTCAACCCGGACGGAGAGGAAGGGAAGGTCTATGTCGAGATAGAGAGCGGCTCAAAATGGATCCTTACAGAGGACTCATATATCACGGGCCTTACCTGCGAAGCCGGCGCTGTCGATCTTAACGGTCATACGCTCTATATCAACGGGATCGCATATGATGGCGGATCCTCTGCGGGAGAACCGATAGAAGCAACGGTATCAACCGGAGGAGGGCACGGAGGTACACCTCCCAGCGGAGGACCCGGAGGAACGCCTCCCAGCGGAGGACCGGGAGGAACGCCTCCAAGCGGAACACCCGGAGGTACACGGCCTAGCGGCGGAGACGGGGCATGATCCTGCCTGACTGTCTCTGAGGATAAATCCCGGAACATAATATGGCCTGTGACACGATGCTTTTCTGCATAAGCATTCAGTCACAGGCCTTTTTTAGTTTGATGATGATTCCGGAGCTGTCCGGAGATGTCTACACGGTCTTTCTGCGGAAGAATAACGCCAGAATGATGCAGACGATGATCCCTATGATGTAGGGGACAGCCGTCAGGAACGCGACGTTCGCAGGCGCGCTGTATCCGGCGTATCTGATGCCCCAGAGCATATCGCAGTAATTGAATGCGACGACAGCGCACATCACGTCGGAGAGCAGAACCGTGAGTACCCCAAATACTGCTGACATAACAGTCATTTTTAAAACCTCCTTATTCGTTTGTCTTATTGATAAGGAGCAGTACTGCGCCGGTTATTACGGCAGCAAGGCAGACGATCAGAAATATACCGTTACCGTCCAGTGTGATCGCGGAGGACTCGCCGATCTTGTCCGACATGGACGGCAGGATCACGGATACGATGCCCCAGACGATGAGACAGACTATACCTGCTATGCAGATCACGGTTCCGATGATGCGTTTGTTTCTGCCGGTCTCTTTGACAGAGCAGTCATCTTCCGGGACCGCGGCCTTTGTTTCAGCAGCGGGTTCGTCATCCTTGAGGAGATAGTCCAGCGACACGTCGAAGAGGACGCTTATTCCTATGAGCGTTCCGCTCTCCGGGAACGCCTTGTCCGATTCCCATTTCGATACGGCCTGTCTGGATACGCCCAGCTGATCAGCCAGCTCCTCCTGGGAGAGACTGGCTTTCTTCCGAAGCTCGTACAGTTTTTCTGAAAATGCCATGTTTGCTCCTTTCTTAAAGAGCATAAACGAATTAGAGATATCGCTCTATACACGCCGGTTTGCAATCACGCAACCGGCGGTTGCATCTGTGTCTATATCTGTTATCAGTGACAGAAAGAGATCATTATTCCGGCTTTTTGATGACTACTTTACCGTCGGCATCGAGAAGGGGAGTGATGCCGGCGCCGTATCCGGCTTTCCATGTCAGGTAGTGGACTCCGGTCTCTTTATCGACCAGTATCTGACGGAAGCCTCCGTCGAAAAGAGAGTTTCCGTCCTGGAACACTACTTCGAAGCGGTTTTCTTTTCTTGCCATTTTTCGTCTCCTTAGATGTGTTTTGTTCTAATCATCACCTGATCATGCTCTCAGGTCTGTGCGAGAACAGGACCCTTTTCTGCCTGTAAGACATCAAGAGCTCCCAGTCTGCTCTGAGCTGAGGATTGTCCTCATAGGCATCTATGTATTCATAAGGCTCCAGATCCCCGGCAATGCAGTCTCCGTTATCCAGGATAAGTGTGACGCTGTCTGCACTGTGGCTCGGGGTGCTGACGATCTCCCCGCAGATGCCGATATCCGCGAGGAAAGCTCTGCTCTCTGCACATGATATGGTCTCTGCCTTCGTCTCGTCGACCGGGGAGAAGGGGATACCGTCTCTTAAGAAGATGCCGTCGGAGAAACGGACATGGTCCTTCTGCACATCTATGAGCAGCAGCTTCACGCCCTGCTTCTGCAGGTCCCCGATGAGTCCCATGTGGTCCGGGTGATAGTGAGTCGCCAGGACAAAGGATATGTCCTTCACGGCGATGCCGTTCTGTTTGAGCGCGCGGTAGAACGCGGGCAGGGTGCCGGCGTAATCGGTGTCGACGAGAAGTCCGCCCTTATCGCCCTTGATATAGAACGTTTTCGTGTTTCCGTATCTGAGCTCAGTCATCGTTCGGTCTCAATTCGGCCGTATAGATCTCCTTGACGGGGAACGATATTCTGACCAGCCCGACCGATTCGAACGTGCCGTTCAGTTTTTTAAACCTGCGCAGAATGAGATCGCATGCCTGAAAAAACGCTTCGTCGCTGTCCTCCGACATCAGTGCCAGGCCGCAGTGAGGCACCCACCTGTCCGGATGATACCAGACGTATTTTGATGAGTCGAACTCGCTCAGATTCCCGTGCAGTTCTCTCTGCAGCCGGAACATACTGTCGTTCATGATGGGCGACGCAAAGATCACCTTTGTGTCGGTGAAGATCCCGACGGAGCCGATGTGCGCGGGAGGCTGTTTGTGTGAAAGGGCAAATTCGCTCAGCAGCGTTTTGCATCTATCCTCGTCGACGTCCTCAAAGCAGGCCAGCGTGACATGCGGCCTTGTCTTCCATTCCAGATACTTCGTGCTCAGTTTCCTGTCGGCGACGAGCCGGGCAAGATCGAACAGTTCCTGTTCCGTCTCTTTGTCGAAAAACAGTTCTATTGCGTACTGCATGGCATTTTCCTCAGACAATTGCGTTAAATCAGTGTATCTCCTTATGGTTATTAATTTGTATCGATATTGCTCAATGCGCAGCGCCCGGAAGCTGTTCGAGCTCTTTCAGGGTGTGACGGTGACCGTGTTCATTGTCAGTGACGTAATGATCATGCGCGTGTGAATGGGTAACTGTATGGGTGTGAGTGGACCCGCCGTGCGTATGTGTGAAAGTGTGCTGATGCAGGTGCGTATGGTGCCTTATCAGAGTATCGGTCACGACTAGTGCAGATCCCGCGATCATAATTATCAGAGCGGAGAGGTACATCCGGGACAGGCGTTCCCGAAGGAAGACGAACGACAGGAACGATCCGACGAAGGGAGCGACGGCGTAATAAGCACTGGTCTTGGAGGCGCCGAGAACGCTCTGTGCGCGTACGTAGAGGAAGATGCTGAGACCGTACGAAACGAATCCCAGCAGCAGAGCCGCAGCGATGTATCCGGCTGCGGGAACCGGTTCTCTTTTGATCAGGGCTATTATCAGCGACCCGAGGCCGGAGAAGACGCCCTTGATCACGACTATCTCATAGGTGCTTTTGGATGAGATCATCCTGGTGCAGTTGTTCTCGAATCCCCAGCAGACGGCTGCGGCAAGCACGAAGAGGGAACCGTACGAGAACCTGAAGCTGTCCGTTCCTTCTACAGAAAGTAGGATGCTTGACAGAGTTATCAGAGCTATCGCGGCCCACAGTCTTCCGGAGATCGGCTCCTTAAAGATTAGAAGCGCGATCACTGCGGTCGCGGCTATCTCGAAATTGCCGAGCAGGGATGCGTTTGCGGAGCTGCCGTAACTGATCCCCAGCATAAGGAATATCGGTGCGGCGGTGTCCAGAACTATCATGCCGATGACGAACGGCAGATCCTTCCCGGTCAGCTTTTCCGAACCTGTGCTGTCTTTTCTGTTGACAAGCGACAGGATGCTTACTCCCAGGCCGGCTCCGAGATAGAGGAGCGCTGCCATGGAAGCCGGACCGACACCGGCCAGCAGCACCTTTGACGCCGGCACGTTGACAGCGTAGAAGACCGCTGCCAGAAACGCGTATAGGATAGCTCTGATCCTGCTCATAATGTATGAACCTTCCGGTAAGATTTTGTCTTTGCATCTATTTGTATCGCAGGCCGCATTATTATTTTACCTTCAGAAGCAGTCTGCGGTATGTATGGGTGTTCTTTCCGTTCTCATAGCGATTGTCTTCCACCCATACCTCTTTCCCGCAGAACAGATCCGCTTCCCAAACCTGATCCTCCATACCGCCGAAGAACTGCATTATTCTGGGGTTCGGTTTGATCCTGCACTTGATGCCGACGATTTGATCGTTTTCGTCCGTTAGGAAAGAAACGAATTCCGCGAACTCAAACCGTTCCGATTCTCCCGGAAACAGCTCCACAGTCGTGCCGACAACTGCCGGAACAAGGCAGTGAGAGTTCCTGTGTACCGGCTCTGCCGACGGAACAGGGGAGGTGATGTCGTATCCGAAATCACAGCATAGCACATATTCTTTTTTCGTCTCTTCCATCTCTTTGTCGAAGAACGGTTCTATCGCGTACTGCATGCTTTTTCCTCCGCATATCGCGCTTTCTGTCAGGCAGTATCTCTTTCTGTATCCGCTGACAGTTACAGTGCTATAACAGTCCGTCTGCTATCAGAGTCTCCAGTACCCTTGCCTCTCTCTCCAGCATCAGGTGATACGGGTTGCTTTTCGCTTCACGGTTCTTTCTTATGGCCAAAGCGGGTTCCGCGTACTCCAGAGTATAGGCTCCCTCTTTCTCGTAGTCTTCCAGCTGCGTGGCCGTCATCTCATCAGAAACTTCGCACAGATAGTAGTAGTTGTCCTGCACGAAGCATTCTTCCGGATCGATATCGCTCTTCTGTATGCGGTGCACGTATCCGTATTCCCGTACGGAATCCGGGATGACGATCAGTCCCGTCTCTTCCCGGGTCTCCCGCATCATCGCCTGCACGGGATCCTCTCCGTTCTCTATCCCGCCTCCGGGGAACTTGTAGTGGTCGTATCTGAGACTGTGGATCATGGCGATCCTGCCGTCCTTAATGATGACGGCTCTGGCGGAATCGCGCCGGAAAGTGCGCGTGCACCGGGCGTAGTCTTTCCTGTCTATCTCGAACAGCAGTCTCATTCTTGTTTCCTCACACTTAACTCGGACGCGGTCAGAATATCCAGAACGGGCTTATCAGAAACGCCAGCAGAAGACCGGCCGCCAGAGAGATAAGCATCTGCTTCGGATCTCTGTACAGAACGGCGCAGGCTGCAACAAAAACCAGGAGGTAGAGGATGCCTCTCAGGGATATATAGATCAGACCTATCGAAAAACATGAGAGCGCGAACACGGCGATTATCGCTGTATCGATAATGACGGGCACCGGTCCATATCCTTTTGCATACCAGCAGATCACCGCCAGAAGAGGGGAGAGCAGCGTGATCCCGTACCATATCAACATGTAGCATAAGGGGTTAAAACCGGCGAACAATACAGTGTAAAGGTGATAAGCCGCGCACATTCCCGCAAACAAGACAAAAACGTTAAGCGCCGCCTGCAGGGCGGATGAACTGTAAACGGCTATGATCATCGCTAAAAGCAGCCAGACGGCCAGCTCGGAGAAGAAGTTGCCGAGATCCGTCATTTCCAGCAGGCGGTGCCACCAGACAGTGCTGTCCAGAGCGGTATTGTCCAGCCATTTGCTTATGATGCCGAGAATTATCCCCCCGGCAAAAGAGATCAATGTCGTCGTCACGGCATTTTTCCGCAGGGACTGTACCGGCATCCTTATTTGTCTTAACTTTTCTCTGAAAGCCGTCATGGAGCATCTCCTGCAGCTGTAGATATACTGCTGATCTTGAACTTTATTTTTATCATTTTTTCTGATCTTTAGATCCGTGAACTCAAACCTGTCAGAATCTCAGTCCTGAATGCTTTCTCTTTTTTTGATCATTCTGACTGCCGAAACCGGTGTGCCGAGATTTAATTGCTTTCTGCACCCGTCAAATTCAAAACCGTATCTCTTATAGAAGCGGATAGCTCTCTCGTTCTTTTCAAGAACCCAGACGAATACAGTATCGTATTCCTTAAGCAGGGAAAAAGCTTCGTTCATCAAGCTGTATCCTATTCCGCGGCCGTAATACTCCGAAAGGACATAGATCGCTATAACCTCACCGGCATCTGTCAGGTCTTCGTCTCTAGACGGACCGTATACTGCAAAGCCAACGACTCTATCCCGGTCCTTGGCTATTATTGTGTTTTCCGGGAACTGACGCGCACGTGCCGTCGTAGCCTCCACAGTCATGGAGTCCAGATAACTGTCGCATACGATACCTCTGTAAGCTTCCTGCCAGGAAGTACAATGCACATATCCTCTCCCGCACAGCTCCTCGTCAGTTTCAGCTGATTTAATACATATAGAATCTTTTCTTTCTTCCATAGTAGTCCGACGTGAAAAATCAGTCCGTGTTTTTCCTTCCGCAAATGCAGATAATAGTTTTTCTCAACAAATGCTGCTCACTTTTCGCTTACAAGGTCCACGCCCATGACAGTGAGTACGTTCTTCCCGTTCCTGTGCCTGAGGAAAAGGGAACAGTCACTCTTTTTCGAGTATATCCAGCGTGTGGTGGGACGCGCCTATAAGATCCTGCCGCTCGCAGATCGCGAAGTGATAGTCCATCCATTTCCCGAAGGTCTCATCGTCCATTCCGTCGATAAGCTCCCGCATATAATTTGTGGCACCATCAGTAGCGACAAGCTTGATCCTTTTTACCGGAAATGCCGAATCCAGCTCCGCGATATCCTCGGTGCGCACCAGCTCAAAGATCTCTTTGGGCTCGCTGATACAGTGCCAGTCAGGTGTCAGCATGTTGTGTTCCGTCACTTCGCGCAGGTTATTCTGAGCGAACACATACTGGATGACGGTGGGTTCGTTCATACAGTAGGCGACGAGAATTTGACCGCCGGGTCTTGTCACACGCACCGCCTCGGAAAGGGCTCTGACTTTGTCTTCTTTCGTATAGAGGTGATACATGGGACCAAGCAGCATGGTAAGATCGAAACGGTCATCCGGGAAGGCGGACAGGTCCATGGCATTGCCCTGCATGACGGAGATCGGCTCCGTGCCGTCAAGCTTGGATCTAAGTATCTCCAGATTATGCCCGATCAGTTCGACCGCGGTCACCCGCAGTCCCTGTTTCGCCAGCGTCACGCTGTAGCGCCCGGTGCCTGCGCCGACCTCAAGAATGTCCGGATCCTCAACGCCATCCAGACACTCGCTTATATATCTCATCGTGGTCAGGTATTCCACCTGCCCGTGACGGGAGAGTAGACGCCCTTCCTCGTCGAAATTGCTGTAGTAGTCTTTCAGAAAATCCATTGTTTTCTCCGCAGATAACGATGCTTCAGTTCAGAAGTCACTCCGACATGAGGAGCCGGTCGGTCACTGCTCCTTGATTATCCTCTTCTCCATCCACTTCTTGCTGATCCATCTGACGAGATACAGGACCGCCCTGGTCCACTCGTCTAGCAGGAACGCGAACCAGCAACCTATGAGGCCGTAGCCGAGTTTCACCCCGAAGATCCAGCAGAACAGCACCGAGCACAGCCAGCAGCTGCCCATTCCGACAGCCATCTGGTAGACGACGTCTCCGGTGGCTCTCAGGCAGCTCTCCTCCACAACGTTGACGGATCTGCCGATATTGAGCACCACCTCGATGAACATTATGGGAATGACCAGCGCCAGGATCTCTTCCGTGACTGAGTCACCGAACATGCCCTTAAAGACCGGCCTCGCGAATATCGCGAAGATCGATGAGAGCCCCACGTTCGCGAGAAGGGCGATCTTGATCGCCTCGAAGTTGACTCTGTATGCCTTGTCCATATCTCCTCTGCCGACGTTCCAGCCGATCAGGATGCTGGTCGCCATGCCGGCGGCAAAGCCCAGTCCGGTGGAGAAGGATTTGACCGAGTTGATATAGGTGTTCGCGGTCACGACGGTGCTTCCGAATCCTCCGATGATGGCGGAGGAGAAGATGGTGGAAACGTTGTATGAGATGGTGCCTATGCCGGAAGGCAGACCGTATCTGATGATGTCCTTTACCAGGCTCATGTCGGGACGCAGCACCGATGAGGCGTTGAGTCCTATTCTGAGCTTTATGATAAGGATCACGTTGACGATGCACGCGATCAGCTCTGCGATTATCCTTCCTGTAGCGACGCCTGTGATGCCGTGCAGAGGCGTCTCAAAGGGACGGAAGACGACAATGGCGCTCAGTATCGCATTGATCACGTTCATGAGCACCGAGATCACCAGGTTGACTCTGGTGCGCCCGTAGCTGCGAGCTATCGCCGAGAATACGGATATGAGCGTTGATACGATGTTGAATCTGGAAACGATGCTGAAATACTTTACAGCTTCCTCCAGCTGCTCGCCGACGAGGTTCATGAGGCCGCCCATCAGCTGCCTCGACATAAACGAAAGTACAGTGCCGAGCACGAGGCTCAGAAGGCCGCATATCGCTATGGAGAGGGAAGCTGCGTCCGCAGCTTTCTTTCTGTTCCCGGCTCCCAGGTTCTGCACGATTATGACCGAAACTCCGGCGCTGATCATGGAGAAAAGGGAATTCATGAAATTGATTATGGTGGACGCCGTGCCTATGGCTCCGGCGGCAGTGCCGGTGAACCTGCTCATTATCACCGAGTTGACTGTGCCCATCAGGATCCGCAGAGCGGACTCCAGGAATATGGGGATCCACAGTTCCAGTAGAGTGGTCTTTCTGCCCTGATCGTCAGTAAACTGCAATAGGGATCTGTCGATAGAAAATACTTTCTTTAAATTCTCCTTCATAGAATAAATACCTGTCCCGATAACAGGGTGGGAAGGAGGCTGACCATGTCGGGTTGAGATCAACCGCCATCATCCAATTACGAACGACGTTAAGTTTTGTATTATACTCCAAGTCTCCCGATAATATGGATCGACAGCGGCTGGCCATGTCGGGTTGAGATCAGCAGTTGTCCCTGACAAAATAAGGTACAAAGACGGCGGCATGAGCAGCAGTCCTCGTATGATTTAATTCTATCATACACATGACGGAATTGACCGCCTGAATTGCCTTAGAAGGGGAGAGCACACAAAAAAAGATCTCCGGACGTATCCGGAGACCTTTTATATCAATATGATATGTTATTCTCTGTCAAATTTGATCCTGGAGGACTTGTAGAGCTCCTTCTGGAAGTCGAAGATGGGAGCGCCCATCGTTCCGTTTCCGGCGAAGCATGCGGGCTTGTCCAGGTTGGCGTACTCATCGGCATATCTGTCGGCGCTTTCCTTCTGAGCCTCGGCGTCGGTCTCAGGCGGGCAGTCGAACACCGGCACCTGCATGATGAGCTTGTCGCCGTACTCTGCATAGATCTGGTGATAGTCGTTGATGACCATTCCGTCCCAGGCGTCCCAGCCTGCGTCGATCATGCAGGGGATGAGCTTCTCGACCTTGCCGCAGGAGTGCAGGTCTGCGTTGTATCCGAGTTCGTGGATATGATCGGTGACCTTGCGCATGTAGGGGACCAGCATCTCGTTGACTATTCTTGCGTTGAAGAACGGTCCGTCCTGCGCGCCCCAGTCGTCGTGGAAGCAGAAGCCTTCGAAATCATGTCCGAAATACTTCGCGAAATGATCGACGACGTCGATCCACAGATCGGAGATGGCGTCCATCAGCTCCTTGGCTGCGTCCTTGGTCTTGCGGTTCATGATCGCGTAGGCCGCGGGTCCGAAGTCCATGAAGGAGATCAGTCTCTCGAACCATCCCGTGAAGATGCAGACGTTGACGTAAAGGGGATTGTTCTGCAGATATTCCTTGTTGGCCTTGGCGCTGCCTTCCCAGTCCCAGCTGTCAACATCGGGGAACTTGATGACCTCTCTCCACTGAGTGATGTCGGTCAGGGTCGGGTTGCCGGGCCTCACGATGGAGCCGCGGGCGGACGGCACATACTCCCAGTAGATGCCGAACATATCGTCTCCGCCGAATTCTCCTTCGTACTTGGGTCCCTGGATGACGAAAGCTCTGGCGGTGTTGTCCGGGATGATCTCCGGGCAGAACCAGTTCTTGTCAGCCGTGGCAGGCATCCAGAGCTGCTGCCTCTTATAGGCGCGCGCCAGGTTCTCTCTCTTGGTGATGGGGGAATCGAACTGGATCCCTCCGCGGATATGCTTGCTCATATCAGGGTAAGTCACGACGGCATTTTCGATCTCTTTATCGTTAAAATGCATTTTACAGTCTCCTCTCTGCATATTAATGGATCATGTTTCAGTGTCTGATCTGATTAACTTGAACTATTATACTATTTTTTTCAGTACAGTTCGATAATAATTGTTTTTTCTCTACAGTTTTATGAGATTGGGAAGATTATCTCAAAGAGGTTTATCCATGCAGTACATCGTATGCCCTTTGGGAAGGTCCTCGAGAACTCCGGTGACCGTCTCATAATCGTTCTTTCTGAAGAATTCCAGGATCCAGTCATAGGGCTCCACGATCATCTGCCGGACGCCGTGTTCCTTTGCGTCCTTCTCGAAGGCCCGTACGAGAGCAGAACCGATGCCCTGTCCGCGGTAGGCCTCATCTACCCATATCGACTCTATCTCCGAGCCGTTCCAGCCGTCCACGCCTCCGACGATCCCCGCGATGATGTTTCCGTTTTCGTCAGTCACCTTCTTGCTGATGTTGATATACGGGTGTTCGCGGGGGACACAGGCCACATCGTGCTCCCTGAGCCTGCCTGCGAGTTCTTCCCCGAGTTCTTCCGCATCTTCTTCTTTGGCGACACTGATAACGTACGGGAAGTAACCGGACGGGACTGCTTCTTCTATGCCGCGGTCAAGCCGTTTATACATGAAATAATGTTCGTGTCCCTTGGGGTAATCATGAGTAGTCACTATCAGAGAATAGCCGAGTCTGTCATAGAAGGGCTTTGCCTGGAAGTCGAAGGTCCCGATCAGCGAGAGATAGCAGCCCTGATCTGCAGCTTTTCTCTCGGCTTCCCTGAACAGCGCGGTGGCGATGCCCTGCCTGCGGTGCGCTTCGTCCACCCACAGGCAATAGATATGCGCCGTCCTGAGCTCGTCCGTGACCAGCACGCATCCTCCCAGAAGATTTCCATCCTGATCAGTTGCCTGATAGACGAAAGTTTCTTCTTCAGTGTCTTCGTCTATATCCGCATGGTCCCTGACTATCTGGTCGGACTTTTCGTCGATGAGATCCGAATCGTCATCAGAGCAGGGGAGTATCTCGTATTTCATGATCTGTTCCTCCGGATCATTGATGTTAAGCTGTTATGCAAAATAGGGGATAGCGGAACTTTATCGGTTATCCCGGTCTCTCAATGCGTTGAGGATCTTAAGCCCGTCGGTCTCCAGTCCTCTGATCTCTCCGGAGAAGTAGTGCGCGGGGATGACGGACATGATCAGGATAAACGCATTGTAGAACAGAGCGTAGTTTAAAAAGAACTCGATCGTGCCGGAAGCGAGTATCTCAGACTCAAATGAGACTCCTGCGGATCTCAGAATCAGCAGCGCTGCGACGAGAATGAGAGACACCGCAGGGCCTCCCAGAAGCGTCGATATGAGCTTCGCTTTGGTATCTATCCTGTCCTCCGCAGGGTCGAAATACCCGTCCAGGATAAGCAGCTTCACTGTAAGGAACTTCGTTTCGAGAAGTTTCTTTCCCGATCCGACGCGGATGTGCCAGCGTCTGCCGCCTGTGGAGAACATATAACCGGCAGCATGTCCGAGTTCGTGGAATAGGGTAGAGAGGAACGATATCACCCACAGAACGCATACACAGATAGATATTTCAATTATTACAGCGATAACTGTCGGCATAATACCCTCCGAATAAACTCAAAGCTGTAATTCACCGGAATACCTGTATTCCAGTCCAAAGTCATGGTCGTATGGTTCTCCGCGCTGATAGTCATATCCTTCTTCTGAAACGATACGGAAACCGCATCTCTCGTGGGTCCTGAGGGATGCGGTATTCTTTTTGCTCACGCAGTCGCACAGCCGGAACGGTCCGTCTTTCCTGAACGCGTCCAGTACGCCCGACAGCAGCTGTGCAGCATGACCGTTTCTCCTGGCGTCCGGCCGCGTCTCAAGCGCTTCCAGATAATACAGCCCATCCTGGATCTCGCAGGTCCTCAGTGCGCTGTACCAGACGCCGTTCTCTTCCAGGATCCAGTATGTCGCTTTGTTCAGCGGGAAGAATTCGTTCTTAAGGAAATCCAG
>JAFYZY010000116.1 GCA_017548485.1 Oscillospiraceae bacterium
CATGAGACCGATAGAAGCGCTGGCTGACAGCGAAGTGCCGGTCATGTTCATACACGGCGCGGACGACACGCTGATCGCCTCGAAGAACTCGCAGGACATGTATGACGCGGCAAAGGGATACAGGGAGATACACCTGATTCCAGGGGCCGAACATGCTCTGTCGGCGATAGTCGCTCCGGAGCAGTATCTCGAGTACATCAGTGGATTCCTGGAGAAAGCGCTCAACAAATGAGACAAAGACTGACGGACATGGCACATCCGGTGTCCGGTGCCTTATAATTTAAAAGAGAGAATAAAACTATAAACATATAAGGAGAGAACTAAATGGAGATCACCCGCGACATAGTCTATATCGGAGTGAACGACCACAGGATCGACCTGTTCGAGGGACAGTACAAAGTCCCCAACGGCATGTCGTATAACTCCTATCTCATCCTCGATGAGAAGACCGCCGTCATGGATACGGTGGACCGCAATTTCACACATGAGTGGCTGGACAATCTGGGGAAGGGACTGAACGGAAGAAAGCCGGACTATCTGGTGGTCCAGCACATGGAACCTGATCATTCGGCGAACATCGTGAATTTCATGAAGACCTATCCGGAGGCGGTGATAGTCTCCTCCGCGAAGGCGTTCACGATGATGCAGAACTTCTTCGGGACGCAGTTCGAAGACAGGCGCGTGGTCGTGGGGGAGGGAGACACCCTGGAACTCGGCAGGCACACGCTGACGTTCGTTACCGCGCCGATGGTACACTGGCCTGAAGTCATGGTCACATACGACAGCGCTGACAAGGTCCTCTTCTCCGCCGACGGCTTCGGAAAGTTCGGAGCTCTGGACAGGGAAGAGCCCTGGGAGGATGAGGCTGCGAGGTACTATTTTGGCATAGTCGGCAAGTACGGCGCGCAGGTGCAGGCCCTCCTCAAGAAGGCTGCCGGACTGGACATCAGCATCATCTGCCCGCTGCATGGGCCTGTGCTCAAGGAGGACCTCGGATACTATATCGACAGATACGACAAATGGTCGTCCTACTCCGTCACCAAGGACGGCATAATGATCGCGTACACGACCGTTTACGGACATACCAGAGCTGCCGTCGAACTGCTTGCGGAAAAACTGAGGGCAAAGGGATGCCCCGACGTCACCGTCTATGACCTGGCGAGATCGGACATGTCAAAGGCCGTGGCCGACGCGTTCTGCTTCGGAAGGATAGTGCTGGCGACCACCACATACAACGCTGACATCTATCCCTTCATGAAGGAGTTCATCAACCACCTGACCGAAAGGAACTTCCAGAAGAGGCAGATCGCCACGATAGAGAACGGCTCCTGGGCGCCTCTTGCGGCCAAGACCATGAAGACCATGCTGGAGAAGTGCAAAGACCTCGTATATGCGGAGCACAGCGTAAAACTGATATCCGCCCTGAACGATGAGAGCCGGCAGCAGGTGGAGGATCTGGCGGAGGAGCTCTGCATGGACTATCTGGCCAGGAGCAGCGAGACCGCCAACAAGAAGGATCTCACCGCGCTCTTCCGCATCGGATACGGGCTCTATGTGGTCACCTCGAATGACGGAACCAGGGACAACGGACTCATCGTCAACACGGTGTCCCAGGTGACGGACAATCCCAACAGAGTGGCGGTGTGCATCAACAAGCAGAACTACTCCCACCACGTCATAAAGCAGACCGGCATCATGAACGTTAACTGCCTGTCCGTGGACGCTCCGTTCAGTGTTTTCCAGAGCTTCGGTTTCCGCAGCGGAAGGAACGCTGACAAGTTCGCGGGAGAAGAGGTGGTCCGTTCCGACAACGGCCTCGTCTTCCTCACGAAGTACATCAATGCGTTCATGTCCCTTAAGGTGGAGCAGTATCTGGACCTCGGCAGCCACGGCATGTTCATCTGTTCCGTGGAAGAGGCGAGAGTCATGTCTGACAGGGAGACGATGACTTACACCTACTACCAGAACAACGTCAAGCCTAAGCCCCAGACGGAGGGAAAGAAAGGCTTCGTATGCAAGGTCTGCGGATATGTGTACGAAGGTGACGAGCTCCCCGATGATTTCGTCTGCCCGCTGTGCAAGCACGGTCCCGCGGACTTCGAACCGATCAAATAGTATTACTGCAGTCAGAGATGTCCGGATCGATGTCTCTGACTGCTTTAATATGCCTTTGACTGCTCTTCCGATATTGAGGAGAAGGCAGGGGCTGCCTTATAATTTATGATAGAAGCGCACTTCCGCGTGAAACGGAAAGAAGCGATATTCATCGGTATATCAACACGCAAAAACTCAATTCCAAACTAAATAAGTGAAAGAAGGAACTGTGACATGCTGAGAGAAACCAGAACCGAGAACGGACGCGTGAGAGGCGTGGTCGGCACCGACGCGCGCATCACCGTCTACAAGGGCGTACCCTTTGCGGCAGATACCTCCGGCGAGAACCGCTGGCGTCCCCCGCAGCCCGCAAAAGACTGGGACGGAGTCCGTCTGTGCGCGGAGTTCGGACCGATCCCGAACCAGGATACCCCCGGCAAAGACCCCGAAGCGTTCTACGCCAAAGAGTGGCACGTTGACCCGGAAGTCCCCATGGGAGAGGACTGCCTGAGAGCCAACATCTGGACACCGGCCAAGACGGTGAACGATAAGCTTCCCGTAATGGTGTGGATATTCGGAGGCGGATACAGGGAAGGCTATCCCCATGAGCAGGAGTTCGACGGCGAGCGCATCGCCTCCCGCGGCGTGATCTTGGTATCCATCGGATACCGCCTCAACTGCTTCGGCTTCCTGTGCCATCCCGAGATCACCGCGGAGAACCCCGATGCGCCTGCGAACTACGGCCTGCTTGACCAGCGCTTCGGCATCGAATGGGTAAAGAGGAACATCGCCAACTTCGGCGGCGACCCGGAGAACATCACGGTCTTCGGCCAGTCGGCTGGCGGTTCGGCCGTAATGCATCACCTCGCAGCCGCACAGAACGAGGGTCTCTTCCAGAAAGCGATCCCGCAGTCATTCGGCGGAACCGGAACGGTCTATCCCAGATCCTTCATGGGAGGAGTAGGCACCCTCAAAGACGCCGAGGAGACCGGCGTGAAGTTCTTCCGCGATTATCTCGGAGTCGAGACGCTGGAAGAGGCGAGAAAGCTGGATGCCGACTTCGTGGAGAAGAAGTTCCTGGAAGCCAACCTCTGGCTGAGAGTCGTTGAC
>JAFYZY010000117.1 GCA_017548485.1 Oscillospiraceae bacterium
AACCATTCAGGGCTACTGGGTAGATCTGCGGACGTTTTTCCGTTATATAAAATTAAGTCGTAATTTAGTTCCTTCCGATACTGAATTTGAAGATATCAAGGTCGACGACGTCGATCTCTCCCTTGTCGGATCCGTCACTACGATGGATATTTACGAATATCTGCATTTCGTTATGAAGGACCGCGACAACAGCGCTTCTGCGCGTTCCCGCAAGATCTCCGCTCTGCGTTCCTATGACAAATATCTGACCGTAAAAGCCCATAAGCTGGATAACGATCCCGCCAAGGATCTGGAGGTCCCGGCGCTCAAAAAAGCGCTTCCCAAATACCTTTCACTTGAACAGTCCATAGATCTGCTGAACTCGGTCGACGGAGACTTCAAGGAGCGAGATTACTGCATGCTGGTGCTGCTGCTGAACTGCGGCATGCGACTCTCCGAGCTGGTCGGCATAGATATCTCAGATATTCATGAAGAGACCATAACGATCACCGGCAAAGGCAATAAGGAGCGCCAGGTGTATCTGAACAATGCCTGCAAAAAAGCCATCGCCAGATACTTCCACGCCAGGAACAACCGCACCTACAAGAACAAGGACCGCAGCGCGCTGTTCCTGTCAAGGACCGGCAGCCGCCTGACCCCGAGGCGTGTCGAACAGATAATCAATTCCTACATAGACAAAGCCGGACTCTCGGGACTGGGGTTCACGGTGCACAAGCTCAGGCACACTGCGGCCACGCTGATGTACAGGTACGGCAATGTTGACGTGCTGGCCCTCAAGGAGATCCTTGGACACGCTCACACGTCCACTACCGAGATCTACACTCACCTCGATGACGGCAGGCTCAGGGACGCAGCGGATTCCAGTCCCCTTGCTGATTTCGAGTCTTCCCCATCCTAAAATTTATTTTATTATTTATGGATCATAAATGGATATCCTGACCGCTAAAAAAGAAAAAATGCTCCTTCACAGCTGCTGTTCCGTGTGTTCGTCCCACGTGATCAGCGTGCTTGCTCCGGAGTATGATCTCAGCGTTTTCTATTACAATCCCAACATCTGGCCGCAGGCCGAGTACGAGCACAGGAAGTCGGAACAGATAAGGCTCCTCAGAGAGGCCGATTTCTGCGAAGGAGTCGGTTATTTCGATCTGGACTACGATCACAGCGAGTTCCTGGACTTCGTCAGAGGGCTCGAAAAAGAGCCGGAAAACGGCGCAAGATGCAGAGAGTGCTTCCGCCTTAGGCTGGAGAGGACCGCAGCCTTCGCAAAAGAGCATGGTTTCGACTGTTTCTGCACTACCCTCTCGGTCAGCCCCCACAAGAATTCCGCTGTAATAAACGAGGTCGGAAAAGAAATATCCGAGAAGACCGGCATAAGATGGGTCCACTCGGATTTCAAGAAAAAAGACGGTTATCTTCACTCGACGAGGCTCGCAAAGGAGTACGGCCTGTACAGGCAGGACTTCTGCGGCTGCGAGTTCGCGTGGCGCGGACGCGGAGGACTATGAGATCCTGATCACCTCATATCGCCAGGGATCAATGTCTTCACCCAGGACCGTCACGGTCTCATCGCTCAGGTTTATAACGAAGGCAAGTCTCCCGCTCTCCGAAGTCCTGTAAAAACCGATAATTCCGTTTTCCGAAAGGAAGAATTCTGTGTTTCCTCTGCCGAGGACATCGGAGTTCGCCTTTCTTTTTTTGCATATATCCTTTATCGATCCCTGCAGATTGGCGTCGGCCCTGTCTTCGCAGAAGAAGCCTCTGCAGAACGGGTCGCCGTATCCCTGCAGTCCGATCTCGTCTCCGTAGTAGATCATGGGTATGCCGGGCAGGAAGAACATCAGCGCGTACGCCAGCTTGAGCATCTCCACGCCTCTGAGGTATTCGTCTTTTGAGAGTATTATCGCGGCCTGCTCATCCCTGCTCTTGTGCGCGTGCTGCGGAGCCGCCAGAGCGTTTATGGCTCTCTCGGTGTCGTGGCTGGAGAGCATGTTGAGACAGGTGGACAGCATATCGGCGGGATAATGCAGGCAGATCTCCTCAACGGAATCTCTGAACGCCTCCGCGTTCCGGGATCTTATGAAGTCCAGTACAGCATTCTTGAAGGGATAGTTCATGCAGCCGTCCAGTTCGTCGCCCTGGAAGTATTTTCTCCTCTTGCCGTAGCTTATCTTGTTGCTGGCGTCCTCCCAGACCTCTCCGATCAGAAGACCGTTTGGATCGTTCCTTCTGACCGCCTGGCGTATCTTAACGATGAACTCGTCCGGAAGCTCGTCGGCTACGTCCAGCCTGAAACCAGATGCACCTGCGCTCATCCAGTGATCGATCACGCCTGACGGTCCGGTGATGAATTCGGTGTACGAAGGATCCATCTCGTTGACTTCAGGCAGAGTGATTATGCCCCACCAGGAATCGAACTTATCGGGCCATTTCTTGAAGTTGTACCAGCTGAAGTAAGGGCTTTCTTTGCTCTGATACGCTCCGAGAGAATCGTAGTTCCCGTAGCGGTTGAAATAAATGCTGTCGTCTCCCGTGTGGCTGAATACGCCGTCCAGGATGATCCGTATGCCTTTTTCCTTCGCTGCTGCGCAGAGATATCTGAAGTCGTCCTCAGTGCCCAGCTGGGGGTCGATCATGTGGTAGTCGCCGGTATCGTACCTGTGGTTGGAATTGGACACGAATATGGGGTTCAGATATATGAGAGTCACTCCGAGATCTGCCAGATAATCCAGTTTTCCGGTGATGCCGCGCAGGTTGCCGCCGTAAAAGTCATTATTGCGTATCTTTCCCTGCGAGTCAGGCCTCCATTGCGGGATATCGGACAGGTCGCTGTGATATATCCTTCCGGGCAGTTTTATAACATCTCCCTTTATGGCGAATCTGTCCGGGAATATCTGATAGGCTATGCCGCCGCTGTAGTCCTCAGCAGGCACGTAGCTGTCGTCCGTCACCAGCATCTGGGCCCAGGACTGCGCTGCGGAAAAGAAAGCACCGCCTTCCTCCGTATAGTTCAGGAACCGGGAATCACTGTCTGAAATGCTGTAAAAGTAAAGCCCTTTACAGTCAAAAGAGATCTCGCAGCGGTGCAGATCTCCGTCTTTTTCCATCCGTTTCTCGAAGCGCACAGTCCCGTCGTCGGACCTCACGTTAAGAGTGAGGAAACGGCGGTCCGGAGCGTCTACGCAGAAGCGCACGGTCTCGTTGGTCCTGACCGCGCCGCAGGGTGTTCTGTATTGTCCGGAATACTTTTCAAGAAGGACCATCTCAGCGTCTCTTCCCGTCCTTTTCAGCTGTTTTATGAGGCCTGTACGGATACCGTCTGCCGGCCTTCACGTGATATAATACATTATCTCTTGTGCAAAGTGATAGAATTTTTTGAAATTACGGCATTTAATGTTATATAATATATCAGTTAGAAACAATTAAGTACGGAAATAAACTATTTTTATTGTTTTGAGGTGATCTAATGGCCAACAAGATATCTCTCAATATCGGCGGATTCAATCTGATTATCAATACCCAGGAGGACGAGGCGCAGGTCAGGAAGCTCAATGATACCCTGAACGAAGATCTCAAGCAGATCCTCACACAGAACCCCTCTGCGTCCATCACCAACGCCGCTCTTCTGTGCGCTCTCGATTATCTGGACAGGTATGACAAAGCCACGCACAGCGCGAACAATATGCGCGACCAGATAAAGGACTACATGGCAGACGCTTCCAGCGCCAAGCTGCAGTTCGACGACCAGGTCAGAAAGAACAGCGAACTGGCGGCGGAAGTCGATAATCTGAGAGCCAGGATCACCAAACTCGCCTCGGAAGGCGCAGCCGGCAACGCGGTCGAGCAGTCTCTGAGATCTGAGCTCGAATCCGTACGCAACGAGCTTCAGAACACCCGCGTTCAGTTCAACGAGCAGGTGCAGAGAAACTCCACCATCCTGAACGACTTCGGCATCCTCAACGGCGCTCTGAAGAACAAGGACGCCGAGATCGCCGCCCTCAACGGCAGGCTCGAGGAGCTGGTGTCACGCCTCAATGAGGCCGGCAGAAGGATCGGCGATCTTCAGGGAGAGCTTGACTCCGTAAATGCCGCCAAGGATCAGAGAATAAACGAGCTGCAGGGCGAACTGGATTCCGCCAACGCATCCAGAGACCAGCTCAACGGGTACCTCACCGAAGTCACCGGCAGAGCCGAAGCGCTGGAGCGCAGGCTCGTCGAGCTCGAGGAGTCCGTCAGCAGACAGCCCGAACCCGAGTACCCCGTATACACGGAAGAGCCCTTCGTGCCCGAAGTGCAGGAATTCGCATCCGAACCCGCAGAGCCCGAGGACTCCCAGTTCGAGGAATACAGATACGAAGACGAACAGCCCGCTCCCTCCCCCTTCGCATTCGCGGTCTCCGATGAGCCCGAAGAGGAGCTGACGGAGGATCTGGAAGAGGAATACACAGTTCCCTTCTCCGAGCCTGAAGAAGAGACTCTGCCCATAGAGGAAGAGCCCGAGGAGATCCCGGAGGAGCAGCCGGCTGAGGAAGAAGAAGAGCCCCACAAGGACTACAGAGTATTCGACTACGCCGAAGGCGAGGTCAAGGATGACGACGGCGAGGTCGGCGTGGACGACAACTTCAAGACCTTCGGACAGATGATCGCCGAGGAGCGCAGACAGCCCGGCAATTCCTACGAGGACGCCAACAGCGGAAAACTGGATGACGATTCCCTTCCCAATCTCTCCTGGATAAACGACATAGACTGATGGATGTTCTTAAGATAAAGATCCTCGATGACAGAGCGGCGGTCCCCGAGAAAGCCACCGGAAGTTCCGCGTGCTTCGACCTGAGGGTCATCCTGGACGAACCGTACACACTTGAGCCCCATGAGTTCCATTCCTTCCATACCGGCATAGCAATAGAGATGCCGGATCCCGAGTGCGTCGCCATGGTCTACTCCAGAAGCGGCATGGGGGCGAAACACGGCATCTCCCTGACGAACTCGGTCGGAGTGATCGACTACGACTACCGCGGCGAACTGATAGTGAGCCTGATAAACAACTCCGATGTCCCCTTCACCGTAGAACACGGAGACCGCATAGCGCAGCTCATGATCATAAGGAACGTTCCGCTAAAGGCGGAGATCTGCGAGGAGCTCTCCGAGACGGAAAGAGGCGCCGGAGGGTTCGGTTCCACCGGAAAGAACTGAGAAGCGGTGCGTCATATGAGATATATACTTGCGTCGGCAAGCCCGAGACGGAGAGAACTGTTCTCCCTGATATGCCCCGAATTCGAAGTGGTGGTCTCGGACGCGGATGAATCGTCCGTGAGCGCTGGCTCCCCCGCCGAACTGTGCACGGAGCTTGCGGCGCTGAAATGCAGGTCCGTAGCGCGCTGTCACCCGGACAGCGTGGTTATCGGAGCCGATACCATCGTCTGCGCGGACGGTGAGGTGCTCGGCAAGCCCGCGGACAGGGACGACGCCGCAAGGATGCTGAAACTGCTGTCGGGACGCAGCCATCATGTGCTCACAGGGCTCTGCATATGCGCAGGCGGCGAGACGGTGTGCACGGACCACTGCGATACCGAAGTGGTGTTCAAGGAACTGTCCGATTCCGAGATAGAAGATTATGTTCAGAGCGGGGATCCGTTCGACAAGGCCGGAGCGTACGGCATACAGAACGGGGCCGCAAGATTCTGCAGGAAGATAGACGGAGATTTCTTCAACGTCGTCGGTCTTCCGGTAAACAAGCTCTATGAGCTTATGAGAGAGCATTCTCTCATCTAGCCAGTTAAAGAGGTCTGCAATGAGTATAATTACGCGCGTCCTTTCAGGTAAGGACGGTGTCGGCAAGTCCACAGTCACCGCTCTCATAGGCGAGCAGCTTGCCCTTTCCGGAAAGAAGGTACTGCTCATCGAGTTTGAGAACGGTCTGAGGAGCCTCGACATGTTCGTCGGAGCCACTCAGACCAAGATCTACGATTTGGACGATATCCTCAACGGAAGATGCGAGATCGAGGACGCGATAGCGAACTCTTCCCTCTCCAGGAACCTGGATGTGATCTTCGCGGCGAACGCGAGAAAGGATCTGCCGAAGGATCAGTTCGAGACCATGGTCCTCTCGCTCATGGACACCTACGATCACATAATCGTAGACACTGACTGCTCAGGGGATTCCATCGACTGCCTGACCAGCATAACGATGAACAACCTTGTTGTAGCTACACCCGATGTCCCCGGCATCAGGGATGCCAGATACGTGTGCGACCGCGTCCTCTCAAACGGAGGAGTCGGCGTAAAGGTCATATTCAACAGAGTGCGCAAAGACTACATCAAAGACAACGTCACTCCCAATCTGGACGCCGCGCTTGACCTCATAGGAGTTCCCCTATTCGGCGTCATTCCCGAGCTCGGTGATGTTATGAACTGCACCAGCCGCGGGATACTTCCCAAAAGCAAAACAATGACAAGAAAGATATTCAAGGCTCTGGCCATGAGACTGGAGGGCGAGAACGTCCCTCTGACAGTGATTTAGGAGGTTCTTTATGAACATTGCTCTGATCGCGCACGATTCCAAGAAGGAACTTATGATCCAGTTCTGCATAGCATACTGCGGTATTCTTTCCCAGCACAGCATCTGCGCCACGGGTACGACCGGAAGGCTCGTCCATGGGGCGACCGGCCTGAACATCAACTGTTTCATGGCCGGCGAACATGGCGGAGACCAGCAGATCGGGGCCAGGATCGCCTGCGACGAGATAGACCTGCTGCTCTTCTTCCGCGATCCCATCTCGGTCAAGGAGCGCGAACCCAACGAATTCAATCTCTTCAGGCTCTGCGACGTGCACAACATCCCGTTCGCGACCAACATAGCCACCGCCGAGGTCCTGATCCAGGGACTCGAGCGAGGCAGCCTGGACTGGAGAGACATCGTCAATCCGAAGAAATAACGGAATATTCTGAATATGATGCTCCGTTGATGACGGGGCATTTTTCACGAAAGGACACTGTTTATGGCAAATCAGATCACTTCCCCGCGCGGCACCGCAGACGTCCTGCCCTCCGACAGCGCCAGATGGCAGTATGTGGAAGGCGTCCTGCGCAGCGTATGCGAACGCTTCGGCTATCAGGAGACCAGGACGCCCACGTTCGAGCACACTGAGCTGTTCCAGCGCGGAGTCGGCGACACGACAGACGTCGTCGGCAAGGAGATGTATACGATGGAGGACAAGGGCGGAAGATCCATCACCCTCCGTCCTGAAGGGACCGCGGGCGTGGTCCGTTCCTTCATACAGAACGGCGTTCTTGCGGGAACGCTTCCCGTGCGCGCCTATTACATCCTCTCCTGCTTCAGGTATGAGAAGCCTCAGGCCGGAAGGCTCAGGGAGTTCCATCAGCTGGGCATCGAGCTCTTCGGAGCGAAGTCGGCGGACGCAGACGCCGAGGTCATCAGGATCGCGGCGGAAGCTCTCAGGGAGATCGGCATAAAGAACGTGAGGCTGGAGCTCAACTCCATCGGCTGCCCCGATTGCAGGCCGAGATACCGCGAAGCTCTCTACAGCTACTTCAAGCAGTACGAAGCGCAGCTCTGCGACACCTGCAGGGACAGGCTGGAGAAGAATCCCATGAGGATCATCGACTGCAAGAGCCCCGAGTGCCAGGCGATAGCTGCCGGCGCTCCGATGGCTCTGGACTATCTGTGCGACGAGTGCAGGGACCATTTCGAAAGCGTTAAGAGGTATCTGGACGATTCCGGTATTCCCTATTCAGTGAATCCGAGGATTGTCCGCGGACTTGACTACTACACCAGGACGGTGTTCGAATTCGTGCACGAGAGCGCCGGTGCCCAGGGCGTCGTATGCGGCGGCGGACGTTATGACGGGCTCGTGGGCATGCTGGGCGGCAATCCCACACCCGGCGTCGGCTTCGGGATGGGCATCGAGAGACTGCTGAACGTAGCCGCCAGCGAAGGCGTGGAGTTCCCCGCCGCCCCCGCTCCTGACCTGTTCGTCGGATTCGTCGGCGACAAGGGCCGCGAAGCCGCGAGGAAGCTGGTCTATCAGCTTCAGGACAGGGGCGTACACGCGGTGTACGACATAAACCTCAGAAGTCTCAAGGCGCAGCTCAAATACGCCGACAAACTGAACGCGAGATACAGCCTCGTCCTCGGAGACGACGAGGTCGATCAGAATAAGGCCAGGCTCAAGAACATGGCGGACGGGAGCGAGACGCTCATCGACATTGATCCCGTGCGGCTGGCGGCCGCACTTTGAGAACAAAATAAAATTGTTTTGAAAGGATCAGATAAATGCTTACACAGATGAGAACACACAACTGCAACGAGCTCCGCCTCTCCGACGCCGGAAAGAGAGTAAAACTGGTCGGATGGATGGAGAACGTGCGTGAAGTCGGAAGCAGCCTTGCTTTCGTCATACTCCGCGACTTCTACGGCACAACTCAGGTCGTCGTGGAGACTCCCGAGATGCTGGAGATCATCAGCGGACTCAACAAGGAATCCACCATTTCCGTAGAGGGCGTGGTGCGCGAGCGCTCCAGCAAGAACCCCAAGATCGACACCGGCGAGATCGAAGTGGTCCCGGACAGCATCGAGGTGCTGGGCAAGTGCATCTATAACAGTCTTCCCTTTGAGATCAATCACAGCCGCGACGCGGACGAGAGCCAGAGGCTCAGATACAGGTTCCTCGACCTGAGGAACCCCGAAGTCAAGAAGAACATAATACTGCGCTGCAACGTCGTTGCGGCTCTCAGGCAGGCCATGACGGAGCACGGTTTCCTGGAGATAACCACTCCCATACTCACCGCCTCCTCCCCGGAAGGCGCCAGGGACTACCTGGTCCCCGCAAGAAAGCATCCGGGCAAGTTCTATGCCCTTCCCCAGGCTCCCCAGCAGTTCAAGCAGCTGCTTATGACCTCCGGATTCGACCGCTATTTCCAGATAGCTCCCTGTTTCCGCGACGAGGACGCCAGAGGAGACCGCTCGCCCGGAGAGTTCTATCAGCTGGACATGGAGATGGCTTTCGCCACCCAGGAGGACGTGTTCGCGGTGCTTGAGGACGTGCTGCCTCCCGTATTCGAGAAGTACGGCACATACGACGTTTCCTCCCCCGCTCCGTTCAGACGCATCAAATACCTCGACGCGCTTGAAAAATACGGCTCAGACAAGCCAGATCTCAGGATCGACCTCACTGCCAAGGACGTAAGTTCCCTGTTCACTGAGTGCGAATTTGAGGCTCTGAGAGGCAAAACGGTGAAGGCAGTGGATATCAGCAACTGCAACCTCACCAGAAAACAGATAGAGAAGATCCTCGCCGACTGCGAAGTGCAGTCGGGATCCAAGGGATACTGGTTCAGAGTGGACGAGAACGGCGAGATAGCCGGAGGCATCTCCAAGTTCGCAATTCCCGTCCGAGATAAACTCGCCGAGGTCCTCGACCTCAGCCCCAATACCCTGGTGGTCGTGGCCGCGGGAGAACTGGCGGTCAAGTCCGTCGGCGTCATGATCAAGTTCTTCGGGGCGAACTGCGAAGGACATATGGACAAAGAGCGCTACGAGTTCTGCTGGATTGTGGACTTCCCGATGTACGAGATCGGCGAAGAGAGCGGCGAGCTGGAGTTCTGCCACAACCCGTTCAGCATGCCCTCGGGCGGACTCGACGTGCTGCTCAAAGCCGAGCGCGGAGAGATAGATCCTCTCGAGATCACGGCGGATCAGTATGACCTGGTCGTCAACGGCGTGGAGCTCTCCTCCGGCGCGGTCAGGAACCACGACCCGGAGATCATGATAAAGGCCTTTGAGATGGTGAGACTGGGAGAGGAGGACGTAAAGTCCAAGTTCCCCGCCATGTACAACGCGTTCTGCTACGGCGCGCCGCCTCATGCGGGCATCGCCCCCGGCATCGACAGGATGGTCATGCTGCTGGCCGGAGAGGAATCCATCAGGGAGATCATCCCCTTCCCCATGAACAAGAACGCTCAGGACCTCATGATGGGAGCGCCTTCCGAAGTTACCGAGAAACAGCTTAAAGAGCTGAATATCAAGATAGATCTTTGAGAGGCAAAATGAACGCACTTATCTTTCAGTCGGATTTCGGACTCGCCGACGGAGCCGTCAGCGCCATGTACGGCGTCGCCTTCTCGGTCTGTCCCGATCTGAACATACAGAACCTCACGCATGAGATCCCCGAGTACGACATATGGGAAGCCAGCTACAGGCTGACTCAAACAGTAAAGTACTGGGCGGCCGGAACGGTGTTCGTGTCGGTGGTGGACCCCGGAGTGGGATCCGACCGCAGGAGCGTAGTCGCGAGAACATCCAACGGCGTATACATCGTGACTCCCGACAACGGCACCCTCACCCACGTCAAGCAGTTCGTGGGAATTTCGGAACTCAGGTCTATCGACGAGAAAGTCAACAGACTGCCCGGCACGGCGGATGACTACACCTTCCACGGAAGGGACGTCTACGCGTATACCGGAGCGAGACTGGCGAGCGGCAGGATCACATTTGAGGAGGTCGGGCCCGCCCTGGATCCCTCCACTGCAGTGGAGCTCCCTACCACGCCCTGCAGAGTCATCAACGGGGACACGGGCTTCGGGACTATAGACGTGCTGGACGTGAGATTCGGCAACGTCTGGACCAACATCCGCAGATCCGCTGTCAATGAGCTGGGACTCAGCTACGGAGACCGCGTGGTGATCGAGATAGAGTGTGAAGGAAGGATCTACTACCGCAACGAACTGGCCTTCGCAAGGAGCTTCTCGCAGGTCGCCGTAGGCGAACCTCTGGCGTACATGAATTCACTGGACTGCCTCGCGGTGGCCATCAACCAGGGCTCGTTCGCAAGGGCCTACAACATCGGGACCGGAAACAACTGGCACCTGACGGTCAGAAAAGCATAACAGCTCAAAATAAAAAAGACCGGAAACGGGATCGTCTCCCGCTTCCGGTTTTTGTATGATCGATGATTCAGTTCTTCTTGAAAATGGACAGAATACCGTTCCAGATCCAGTTCCAGATATTGGTGAGGACCATGGGCAGATCCTCAAACTTATACTGGAACACCAGAGTGTACACAGCGAATGCCACTGAGAACAGGATGAGTCCGACCAGCGCCAGGATGAGGAATGCCCTGGCGAGGAACTTGCGCTGCCTCTTCCTGCAGAGACCGGCTCCCCAGATGACAGCCATTATCCAGCCTATCACCGGCACGCACATGAGGATCCAGCTCCAGACAATGTCTCCGGTCTTGAGCAGCTGATTCCTCTTGCTGCGCCTTTCCCTCTCCTCAAGGGATTCGGGACCGGGCACGACCGCCGGCTCCTGTCCTGGCGCGGGCTGTTCATCCTTGTCCTTTCTTCCCCGTCTCTTCTTTTCGGGGACGGGTTCCGGTTCCGGAGCGCTCTGAGGTTCAGGCGCCGGTTCCGGCACGGGTTCGGGCTGAGGCGCCGGCTCGAATGCCGGTTCTGCGGTTTCGACCGCTTCTGCCACGGCTTCGGCGGCGGCTTCCGCTGCGGGCTCGAAATCCTGCGGAGCTTCCGCGGATGCGGTATTGGGTTTATTTCTGTCGAAGAGTCCCATTTTATGCACTCCTTCTCATATGTTATTCATTTTGAGAATGATCTCTGTTTATCTGCATATTACGATAATGACACGGCAGTGTCAACTTCCGTCAAATGGAGTATAATGATTAACGAGCAAATCAAAGTATTTAATGGAGAAAGAAAATGGCTGAATGCAATCATGACTGCGAGAACTGCGCATCCAACTGCGCTGACAGGACTTCGCCCCAGAGCTTTCTTGTTCCACAGAACAGCAAGTCCAACATAAAAAACGTCATTGCCGTTGTCAGCGGAAAAGGCGGCGTTGGCAAATCTCTCGTCACTTCCCTGCTGGCTTCCGCAACCGCGAGAAGAGGCTTCTCTACAGCGATCCTGGACGCCGACATCACAGGGCCCTCCATCCCCAAGGCTTTCGGACTGAAGGAAAAAGTGACCGGCGACGAGGAAGGAATGTATCCTGTCACGAGCAGCCTCGGCATCAAGGTGATGTCCCTCAATCTGCTGCTGGATGACGACACCACTCCCGTCGTATGGAGGAGTCCCATCATTACCAGTTCCATAACACAGTTCTGGAGCGAAACGGTCTGGGGCGACGTGGATTACATGTTCGTGGACATGCCTCCCGGAACCGGAGACGTGCCGCTCACGGTGTTCCAGTCGCTGCCTGTGTCCGGGATAGTCATCGTCACCACTCCCCAGGATCTCGTTGAGATGATAGTCACAAAGGCCGTCAGGATGGCGGGACTTCTCAACGTCCCCGTTCTGGCGCTGGTGGAGAACATGAGCTACCTCGAATGCCCCGACTGCGGGAAAAAGATCCCCGTGTTCGGCGAGAGCCATGTCGAAGATACCGCGGAAAGGTTAGGAATAGACACCTGCGCCAGGATTCCGATCGACAGCGATCTTACCAGAGCCAGCGACGAGGGCCTGATAGAGCACTACTTAGGATCCTTCCTGGACGGAGTCGTGGACAAGATAGGCGCGGTACGCTGATACAAACGCATAAAGAAATACGGCCTCTGTCGGTGAGACAGAGGCCGTTGCCGTATATAAAGGTGTTTATCTCCACTCCTCGTTCCAGTTGCGGTCCACGTCCACCATGCCTTCGTACCAGTCCCACATCATGGTCCAGTTGCCTTCCCCGTTTCCGTTGTTGGCATATTCCTCGCCCATCAGGTTGATGTGAGTGTACAGAGCGTGAGGAACTGCGCCGTATCTTCTGGCGAAGCTCGTGATCCTGACGCAGTTGAAGAGCGCCTCCGCCACGTAGATCTTCTCGTCGCTGATGCCGACGATGAGAGCCATGTGCCCGTCCGTGTAGATGAGGTCGCCGGGGGCGATCCTGTCGGACTGGAGCAGTTCCGTGGTTATGGGAAGCTTCTCACCGAGATCCGAGAGTTCGAACTGTCCCTCCACCGCACCGGCGCCGACGTCTCCGAAATCGAAGCCGCCGTTCTTGAGACACCAGCATACGAAGCTGCTGCAGTCAAGGCCGTTGGGGTATTTCTGCCCGGGCTTGAAGTGGTATTTCTCCTCCCAGTTGTAGAGCAGCGCTCCCCAGTGTGCCGGGCCGTATCTGATTCCCTTGGGATCGAGCTCGGCGTACTTTGCGGATGTCAGATAGAGGCCCCTGTGATAGTATCTTCCTTCTCCGTCGCAGTAGTGGCTGCCGGGGCCCTGATACGGGTCCATGCGGCCGTTTTCGAAGAAGTACGAGACTCTGTAGGGGAACTCGAGGGTCAGGAACCTTGTCGCGGCTACGACTCCTCCTCTGGTGGCGTCTCCCGCTTCCTCGACTCTGGAGAAGAGGATCTCGTCCAGGATCGCTTCCTCTTCCGGAGTATATATCTCGCCCTGGAGCAGTTTCTTCTTGTAGGTGTTGCTGTC
>JAFYZY010000118.1 GCA_017548485.1 Oscillospiraceae bacterium
CCCGTACAGTTCCTCCCTCTTCAGGTCGGCGAAGGAGGTGAAGCACATGCCGGAATTGAGGATCTGTGCCAGCTGCCGGAGCTGCTCATTGGTGAGCTCCTTCCCGGTCCTGCACACCCTGGTCTTCAGGGCGCCCAGGTTGGTGATGCCCATGACGGCGACGCCGTACCTTCCGGTCTTGATGAGGTCGTAGTGGTAGATCTGGATCTCGCCGGCGAGGGGAGTGGTGGTGATGACGCCCAGCCCGGACATGGCCGCCAGATCCTCCGCAGCCTCCTCGGAGGCCCGGTCTGGGTCGGTGTCCATGGAGGACACCGAGGCGTTCATGGTCCGCTTTTCGGCCGCCGTGAGCGGCACACCGGTCATGAGGTTGTTGAGGAAATAGCGGTATCCCCGCACCGTGGGCACACGGCCAGCGGAGGTGTGGGGCTGCTCCAGCAGTCCCAGCTCGGTCAGCTGCGCCATCTCGTTGCGCAGCGTGGCAGTGGATACGCTCACCCCGCTCAGGAACTCCTGAAGGAACTTGGATCCGATGGGATCGCCCGAGCCCGTGTAGAGAGAGACGATCTCCGCGAGTATCAGTCTTTTTCTTCTGCTGATCTCATCCATCCGTCTGCCCTCCCATTGGTTTAGCACTCCACATCTCCGAGTGCTAATCATATTATATCCGTCCTTCCCCAAATGTCAACCGTGTTCACAGATTTTTTACTTAAATACTAGCGAGAAGGCTCGTGCTTTCAAGCACGAGATGAATCGCTCCCGCCATTCCAACGCTTCCAACGCTCAAAAGGCTCTATAGATTCCAACATTTGCACTTGAACTTTTGTTCGGTTTGGTGTATAATATACGCGACGAAAGATGATGTCGGTGGCCTCCGCCACAGGTGAATGGGAATATGATCACTCGTTGACTGGCTCATCTTCGGATGAGCTTTTTTCGTTCAGGTGGACATATGGATCTGCAGTCACGCAACGATACGATCAGGGAACACGGCAAGGCTACCCGCGAAAGGCGGAGCGGCATGCTTTGCCGCGTCTATTCCGTCAAGGCCGTCCATTCCAAAATGAACGGGGAGCAGAAAGAGTTTGTCAACGCACTGTTCCGGGAGGCAAAGTGGTTCCGCAACGCCTATCTTGCGGATCCCTCCGCGGTGAACGACAAAACCAAAAGCGTCAGCGTCAAGGTGGGAGACCGATTCGAGGTACGGGAACTCACGGTGCTCGGCAGTCATATCAGGCAGTCCGTCATCGGCGAAGTGAAAGAGAACATCCGGGATCTCGCGAGATCCCAAAAGAAAGGCAGCAAAGTCGGTCCGCTCAGATTCAAGTCTGTCTGCAACTGTGTGAACCTCAAGCAGCCCAATGTCACTTACAGGATGAGGACCGATCAGTCGTCCATCCGCGTGCAGGGCTGCAGAAAGCCTTTTAAGGTGCGGGGCCTGGAGCAGATCCCGGACGGTGCGGAGACCGCCAACTGCAGGATGGTGCGGAAGGCGTCCGGTCTGTATTTCCATATCACCTGTTATGTCCCAAAGGAAGAGAAAGTTGTTCCCCACCGGAGCGTCGGGATCGATTTCGGCATCGGAGACAATCTTGTCTTCAGCGACGGAAGCGAACCGGTCAATATCTGCGTTCCGGAAAGCAAGGGAACGAAGCTGGCGTCACGGAGAATGAACAAGGCTTACTCCCGTAACGGAAACAGGAAGAGCAGGAATCATGACAAAAGGAAGAACAAGCTCCGCAAAGCGTATGAGAAAGACAGCAACAGGAGAAAAGATCTTGCGAACAAGACCGTTCATGAGATCCTGGCCAACTACGATCTCATTGCGATCCAGGATGAGATGATCCACAACTGGCACTCGGGACTGTTCGGAAGGCAGGTCCAGCACTCGGCCATGGGCGTCATCAAAGCGGAACTGAAAAACAGTTCCAGCGTCCATGTCGTCGAAAGAGGATTCCCTTCCACCCAGATCTGTCCCGTGTGCGGCGGGCTGACGAAGCATCCTCTGAAGGAAAGGACCTATACCTGCAGGCACTGCGGGTATCATCATCCCTCCAGAGACGTCAAGGCGGCGCAGTCCATCCTGGATGAAGCGATAAGAAAATACCGTCTCTCCGGAACAGAGAGCGAAGAGTCCTGCGGAGGTCAGACCCTCTGCGGCAGAGAGGACACGATCGTCTCTGCCGTAAGGTCACTGCCTGTGAAGCAGGAAGCCCGGTCATTTATGTCCGGGTAGTTCACGGAAAGGCGGCAGGCCGGCCGGCCTGCCGCTGAAAACATGTGTCCGTGTTTTTACTGTAGCCAAGGGAGCATCAGCGAATCCGTCTCGACGCCGCCCATCATGTCCAGCAGCTTGTGCCCGATGATCTCTCCGATGTCGGATTTGGGGTAGCCGATGGAGTGGGTCTCGATGCCCCGGTTGCTGCGCAGGGGCAGGTGGTGGTCGAAGCTGTAGACCGCTTTGATGGTGGAGTCGACCGCGGGATCGTCCAGGACCTCGAGGATGTGCTGGGCGACCGTGTCGTTGTAGCAGACCACGGCGGTGCATTCCTTGAAGACC
>JAFYZY010000119.1 GCA_017548485.1 Oscillospiraceae bacterium
AGAGTCCACTTTGACTTCATAGCACCTGCAGAGCATATCCACATGACGTTCTCTCGTGGCTTTTCTTTTCTCTCTTATTCGGTTGTTCTTTTCTTCTCTATTCATTGTCTTTCACCGGATAACATCAACAAAAAAACGCTCATCCGAAGATGAGCGTGTGTATCAGGTCATTCAGTTGAAACCATTCACTTGCGGATAGCTCCGCCGACATCATCTTTCGTTGTTGTTATTCTACAACAAATCTACGATTTATTCAATGAATCTGTGATTCAATGATTTATACTTAAGAAGCAGGCGATTCATCCCATGTTTGAAAGCACGGGTATTCTCGCCTTCAGTTATAAACTGGGAGTCGCGGCAGGCGGGGAGTTCATCGCCTTCTCGGATCCCGAAAGACATATCACTGCCACCGTAGGCTGGAGAGATCTGGGGCTGGCTTCTCTTCTCATAGGATCGTCAGATGCGGTGAAAAGCGCCGAGAAGCAGATCGGAGACGCGATGCAGCGTTTCGGATATGAGTTCACCGGATTCGTAGACAGGAATATTTCCGGCAGAAGCTCCCGCGGATTCGATTACACCTACAGGACCGGCGATACAGAGATGGGCGGCGAGACCTGCGCGATGAAAGCCGGGAGATATATGTATTTCTTCAACGCATATTTCAGGCAGGAACTGAAAGAGGACAGCCTTGCTGTGTGGAAGGAGATACTTGCTGCCGCGTCGCGTATCTGACAGAAAAGGATAAGAAAAGAGCAGTGAACTGAGAACGGACTCAGACACTGCTCTTCTTTGATGTTTCGGTGCCGACGCTGCGTGTTGACGGTTTCAGTTTCTTCTCTGGGGCTGCGGGAGATCGATGTAACCCTTGAAGGCAGAAAGCAGGCTCCCGCTGAACAAAAGACCGGCGACGATGTCTGTGATCCAGTGCACACCGGACAGCAGACGCCCGATAACCATGACTAGTATCAGGATGATGAAGGCAGCCCGTACTCTCTTCCTGGCCTTGTGTTTTCTCACATAAGTGTCAGCCAGTATCACCGCGCTGCCGAACACGACGCACGCCAGCAGTGTGTGGGAAGAAGGAAAAGATGCTTCCGGAGCGGTCTCGCCGGGCATGATGACCGGCCTGTAGTTAACTATGATCTTCTCGAAAGCCACATAAAGAGCCAGGACCACAACATAGAGCACTCCGGCCCCGAGCAGTTCGCGGTCCACCTTCATCAGACTCCTGCGCTTGACCAGCTGCATCATTCCTCCGAACCCGAAGAAAGCAACGACGGCCAGCGCGGCATATCCCAGCAGCTGCGTCAGCTTGTACAGGAACATGTTCGTGCCGACGAGATCGGAAAACGCTTTGTTGATCTTTGCGAAACCGACCGAAGTGTCCTGCGGTCCTATCGTCTGCACGTCCACGACTTTCACCAGCAGGGTGAACAGCAGGGCAGCAGCCAGCAGTACTGCGGCGTCGACGAATTTACGGTATTTCTTCTTGATCTTCAAGGTATCACCTCCGGATCGTAATTCTGTATTCTGCGCGGCAGGCTGACCTGCCGTCATGATCAGGTATCGAAATAGTTCCTGATGGCCTCTTCATCGGCTGAGACGCTTCCCTGGGCAAGGCCGTCTCTTCCGCCTCCCCTGCCGTTCAGAGAGGAGTTGATGCTCCGGCAGAGCTCGCTGAGCCTGTCATCCGGTGCTCTGAGAGCATATCTGTAGGAGTTCCCGCTGCCTGAGAAAACAGCGCATATGCCTCCGCATACCGAATGTACAGCTTCACAGAGCCTGCGCAGGGAATCAGTCTCCATCGCATCTCTAATTATATACGTATCCCCGGCATCTGCATACCGTGACGCGGTGAGAGAGAAGTTTTCCTCTTCCAGTGCGGCTATCTTTTTCTTAAGCTCATCCGTCTGCTCTATGAAGCGAAGCAGAGCTGAGTGCGTGGAGTCGTAAGGCGATGAGAGCTCCCTGCCTACGGCGGAATTCTGGCGCCAGCAGGTCATCAGATGATCCACTGCTCTCTGTCCGCATACAATCTCCAGACGGATTCCATCGTGAAATTTCTTGTGGCTGAGTACCTTTATCAGCCCGACCTGGGCAGATGATGAAAGATGTGTGCCGCAGCATGCGCACATATCGGCTCCGGGGAAGGAGACTATCCTGACTTCGCCTTCCAGTTCCTTCTTGCTGCGGTATGAAAGCCCTGACAGTTCCTCTTTGCAGGGAAAGAAGATCTCAGCCGGATGATCCTCCAGCAGATATCTGTTGGCTTTTGCCTCTATCTCTAGTATGCGGTCCATGTCCGCATATACATCGTAGTCGATGGTCACTGTGTCTTCGCCCATATGGAAGCCCACGTTGTTGCAGTGCAGTTCGCTGCAGATCATTCCGCTGATGATGTGCTCGCCCGTATGCTGCTGCATATGATCCAGCCGTCTTTCCCAGTCGATCTTGCAGTGCACCCGCGCGCACTGTTTCAGGGCGGAACTGCACAGGTGCAGTATCTCTCCGTCCTTCTCCACAGTGTCAAGCACTGTGATGCCTCCTATGAGACCTCTGTCTCCGGGCTGACCGCCGCCTTCCGGATAGAATGCGGTCCTGTCCAGAACGACAGCAAAGGTGTCATTTTCTCCGCCGCTGCAGGAGATGACCTCCGCGTCGAATTCCCTCAGATATGCATCTTCGTAATACAGTTTTTCCGTGGCCATCGTATGCCTCTCTTTGCCTGTCTAATAGTCCGGCTCTGTTAATTATACTGTATCCGGTAGAATAATCACACATATGCCGGAGGACGGAACGCACAGAACTGCGGCAGTGTGTACCGGGCAGATACTGGTCCCTGTCCGAAAGAGGATGCATTTAATGTATCAGTACATATAGACCGGTATCTGTCAGAATAATATAATCAGTATGACTGCGCGTTCAGCGCAGCCGGACGGAGGTTCTGAAGTATTGAACAGGATACTGAAAACCATAAGGGAAGTCTTTGCCGACGACAGACCGGACAGCGAGAAGAATGGAAGACGTGTTATCACGTCCAGGATCCGCAACAGGATCATGATCTTCCTCGCGGCCCTTCTGCTGCTCTCGGCTGCATTTGTACTGGCTCACGGGAATTTCATCGCGCTCTACTACAGAAGCGGTATCGACGGCATCAGACCGGAAGAAATAGAAGTCTCTTTCATAGAAGAGGGGATCGTCAGAGTTCGGGACATCAGCACCAGCGGAAGCGTGGTCCGTGTGGACATGGAACCGGTGGGCAGGGGAACAGCTGAGGCGATGGTAAAGATCGGCGACAGCGGGTATACCGAACACATCAACAGCAGAGGTCCGGTCCTGTTTCAGGAGACGACGGGCAACTTCCCGTGCTGGCAGCTGGTAGTGCTTGACGGATTTCTTCTGTGCCTGTGGTGCAGCCTGGTGTTTCTGAACGAATACCGCAGGATGAAGGGATCCTGGATGTTCTCGTACACCGCGATATTCCTCATGGGAATCTCGGTGTTCTTCTTCGTGATCGCGCTGGGAATGAGTATCATTCTGGCCTTCCTGATAAGGGATCCCACTGCCTATAATTTCGGGAAGATCATCGACTGGTCACAGTCGGTCATGATGTACTTCACACTGGTCACGGCTCCGGGACTGCTGATATTCTCCGCAGCGCTGTGCATCAGCAATATCCAGCTGATAAGGAAAGAAGGTTTCAGGTTCGTCAATCTTCTGGGTATAATTCTGTCCTTCGTCATTATTGCCGGAATGCTGGCCGGGATCGTAATGGTCGACATTCTGGATTTCAAGCTGTCATACAGCACCCTTACGTATATAGTGAACACCTACTACGGGATCTTCTCCTATATGATCTGCCTGCTCATAGGAGTATTTCTGATCTTCTTCCGCATCGCAAGGCACCGGCCTGAATATGACAAGGATTTCATAGTGATCCTTGGATGTGCGATAAGAAAGGACGGCACCCTTTATCCTCTGATCAGGGGGAGGGTGGATAAGGCGATCACGTTCGCCGCGGAACAGGAAGCCGCCGGCGGTCCCAGCCCCGTTTTCATTCCGTCCGGAGGAAAAGGCGGCGACGAACCGCTATCCGAGGGCGAGGCTATGGCGAACTATCTGGTCTCCAAAGGAATACCGGAGAACAGGATCTTCCCCGAGACCAGAAGCGTCAACACGAAAGAGAACATGAGATTCTCGTCAGAGATCGCGGAAGAAAACTGCCCCGGCGGAAAGGGAGCCTTCTCGACCACGAACTACCATGTGTTCAGGAGCGGCGTCATTGCAGGGACTCAGGGACTCGAGCTTGACGGTATGGGTTCGCCGACAAAATGGTATTTCTGGCCAAATGCCCTGATCAGAGAATTCATAGGACTCCTGGTGGATGACCTGCGCGAGGTACTGCTGTTCTCGCTGCTCATCATAACGTTCTGCACGGCGATCTTTATGATCTTCAGATGATCGTGCAGAAGCTGATTCCATTGTGTCCCGGAGGGATACTATAATATAATCAAAGAAACAATGCCGGAAGGCATCTGAGTTATTTGTTTACCATAACGGAGTGATCAGAAATGAGTAAGAAATGTGCACACTGCGGAGCCCCGGTGAATGAAGGGGATTCATACTGCGGTTACTGCGGAAGCCCCCTTTCCGCCGATGCCGATCCATCGCCCTACAGCAAGGAAGGCGAGTATTTCGCGGCTCAGCCGTCAGACACGGCATCTTCCGGGAGCGATCCGTTCTCAAAGGCCGGACAGGTCTTCAACAGCATCGGGACCGAAGGCGCGGACGGAGAAGCTTCAATCGGACTCAAGATAGTCGCGTTCCTGTTCCCGTTCATCGGGCTGATAATCTATCTCGTAAAGAGAAGGAGCGCTCCTGTGGCGGCAAAATCGCTTCTGCCCTGGGTGATCGCAGGAGTCGTCAAAAATGTAGTGGTGAGTTCTCTGGACGGGTCATACAGTTCGCTGTCCAGTATCGGTCAGATAGGCAGAGTGATCAGATCCATCTCATAGCGGATACCGCGCCTCCTGACGGAGGCGCTTTTTGTTTGCAAAGAATTCTGACAGAATAAGTGAGTTGACCATGGACGGCAGAAAGGTTAGGACTGAGGAAGAATTAAGGAGCATCTCCGTTTCACTGGGTATCCCGGCGGATCTGATCGCGGGGATATCTCCGTTCATCTGCGCAGAAGACGGAAACGAATACGAAGTCTGGCTGGTTGAAGCAGGGGATCTCAGATATGTTCTGAAAAAGGGAAAGGGACTTGAGACGGAGTGTTACAGGAGCTTTTTCCGCGGGAAGAAGAACTATGCCCCCGCATTCCTCGGCTCAACAGTATATGACGGTGAGGAGTTCATCCTTCTGGAGTACTGTCCCGGGCAGACTCTCAGCCTCTCTGATCCGGAGATGCTCAGAAAAGCTGTTGATGCGCTTTCAGAGATGCAGAACGAATTCTGGCAGAGAAACGATCTGGCAGACTGCGCCGTGACCATGGACAGAGCTCTTAAGGCCGTCGAAGACAGAGGCAGGTATCTCGGATCGGAACTGCTGGAGAAGGCATACGGGCGGTTTACGGATACATACGGAAAAGTGCCCAGGACTCTCTGCCATGAAGACCTGCTGCCCATCAACGTGCTGGTCGGGGAGCAGGCAGTATTGATCGACTGGGAATACGGCGAAATACTGCCGTACCTCTCTTCTTTCGCGAGACTGATCGCACACGGAAGGGAAGACGACGGCGCGTATTTCTTCATGAGGGAGAGCGACCGTGAAGCGGCGGTCAGATACTATTACGATAAGATGGTGAGCAGACACGGGATCGGATTTGATGAGTACCTGCATGACCTTGAGAGGTTTCTGTTCTATGAGTACTGCGAATGGGTCATGCTCGGAAACCGGTACGGATCGCGCGATGACGAGAGGTACAGCTACTATCTGAAAAAAGCGGAAGAAACGGCAGAGAGACTTCTCAAGGAAGAGTGAACGAGGAACTTAGAGATGTATGACATATACCCCAGACCTTTGCTCAGAAGAAAACAGTGGAACTGCCTCAACGGAGAATGGACGCTCAACGGGAGATCTGTCATCGTTCCTTATCCTCCGCAGTCTCCGCTGTCCGGCTGGACCGGAGAGGTGCCGGATCAGCTCGTGTATGAGAAGGAAGTCTCCATGGAAAAGCCCGGAGAGGGATTCAGGACTATACTCAATTTCGGAGCGGTGGATCAGAAGGCCAGGATACTGGTCAACGGGGAAGAAGCAGGTTTTCATGAGGGGGGATACCTGCCTTTCTCCGTGGATATCACCGATCTGATCTGCGACGGGACGAACACGATAACGGTGGAAGCGGAGGACACGCTGTCCCACTTCTACCCTTACGGCAAACAGACGAAAAAACCGGGCGGGATGTGGTACACGCCTGTCAGCGGGATCTGGCAGACGGTATGGATGGAGACAGTGCCGCAAGACCATGTGACGGATATAAGGACAGACACCGATACAGCGGTGATAAGATGGAAGATCGGCACTTCGGCCGGAAACGGCTGCAGATTCACGGTGTCTGATGCAGAAGGATGCATCCTGACATCGGACAGCCCGGAGGGGAGCTTTGAGGTCCCTGAGGACAGACGCAGGCTCTGGTCCCCGGAGGATCCGTTTATGTACGATGTGACGGTAACTACTCCCGGAGGAGACAAGGTCAGTTCATATCTCGCACTCAGAGAGATAACGTCCGAGCTTAGGGACGGAGTGCCGAGAGTATGCCTGAACGGTGAGCCTGTCTTTCTCAACGGCGTGCTGGACCAGGGATACTTTCCGGATGGACTGTTTCTGCCGGGTGATGCCGCCGCATACCGCAGCGATATCCTGTGCATGAAAGAAATGGGATTCAATACCCTCCGCAAGCATATAAAGATAGAACCCGAGATATTCTATTACGAGTGCGACAGGCTCGGGATGCTGGTGATCCAGGACATGGTCAACAGCGGGGATTACTCTTTCCTAAGGGATACGGTCCTTCCGACAGCCGGAATCAAGAAGCGGAATGACAGAAAAGAGAAAGGCGCGAGAGAGGAGTTCTTTCTGTCCCACATGAGACAGACCGCGTCACACCTGCACGGGCATCCCTGCGTAATCGCCTATACGATCTTCAACGAAGGATGGGGACAGTTCAACTCGGATGAGGCCTACGGCATCCTCAAAGCCGATGAGCCGGACAGGCTCATCGACACGACTTCAGGGTGGTTTGCAGGCGGCAGGAGCGACTTCGACAGCGAACATGTCTATTTCAGAACAAAGAAGCTGAAGCCCGGAAGCAGGCCCATGCTGCTCAGCGAATGCGGGGGATTCGTATTCGACGCCGACCCGCAGACAAAGAAAGGCCCGGTCTGGGGCTATGGGAGATGCCGCAGCAGTCAGGAACTGACGGACCGGATCATTGACATGTACCGCAGGATGGTGCTGCCTGCGGTCAGAAAAGGGCTGTGCGGCTGCATTTTCACGCAGCTCAGCGACGTGGAGAACGAGCTGAACGGACTCGTGACCTATGACAGATCATTCGTGAAAGCGGATCCCGACGCGCTGAAGACGATCTCAGATGAGATCGCCCGGGAACTGAAAAGCTGATATATATATACATGGGAAAAGGCGGAGCCTGCGGGCTCCGCCTTTGTGTTATGCATATAAACTCAGTCGGGGAAGATGGCTTCTCTCTTAAGGGGAAGTATCTCATTCATCATCTTCTCGAAGTACATGTCCCAAAGCGGATAGAAGTGGTTGTAGCCTTCGTAGCAGGTGAAGTCCACGTCATATCCCATCTCCTTGAGAGTGATGGCGTCGTTCTCGACTCTCTTGCCGATGTTTCCCTCCTCGCTTCCGCAGACGAGATAGAATTTGGGGAGTTCGACACCTTTCTCGATGTTCTCAAGCGCGAACTTTCTCATGTCGTGTTTGCTGCCCGGCAGATCCTCTCCGGATCCGAAAGTCGCGCCTACCAGCGGGAACCTTCCAGAGAAGGAACCGCTGAGCTCCTTTGCGAACTGCTCGGTGTTGACGGTCAGTCCGATGCCGCCTGATACGTCGACAGCCGCGGCATACAGTTCCGGATGCATAAGAGCGGTACCGAGAGCCACGTTTCCGCCCATCGCGAATCCCGCGATGAAGTTGTTCTCGCGTCCCGGTGCGGAGGGGAACAGAGACTGGATGACTATCGGAAGCTCCTCAGACAGGAATGTCTGATAATCCACACCGTAGTTGGTGTTGACTCCGAAACTGTTCGGGATGTTGGGGGTCACCAGCATGACGTTGTTGGCGTCGGCATACCTCTCTATGCTCATGTAGCGGTAGGGAAGGGTGTCGTCGTCTCCGCCGCCGTGGATCATGTAGATGGTCTGGAACTTCATTCCGGGCTTGTACATCTTGGGTACGGGACTTCCCGGAGCGACTCTGTCATTGCCGCGCAGTTCCTTGTTCATGTCATAGTAGCTGAACTGTGACGTCGGTATGGTGACGATGACGTCGAGCCAGAGACCGCAGGCCTGGCTCCTGTAGTTGAATTTGCAGATTCCCATAGTTTGTTTATATCCTCCTTAAATTGTTTTCTATGCTAAATACTCAAGCGTGCCGTCGGAATGGCGCACGAACCGGGAGAAGAATTCATCATAGATGAGAAACGCGACTTCCGGGGAGTAGGTGTGAGGCCAGTTGATCACTCCCGTGAAACGGACCAGCGGGACCTTGTTCTCATCTCTCCAGATCGTATGTACGAAGTTTCCGGACACATATGTCTTTGAAGATTCGTAATCGAGTCCGTTGTGCTCGCAGAGCTTTCTGACGGTGCCGCTGTTGGCGTTGCCGTCCTTCAGCTCCATTCCCGTCAGGTCGAACTCGCCCATGGTGTACCAGATGTTCCTTATGATGCCGTCGTCAGGCTCCGGCCGCATGTCATGGTTGCGGTCCTCCATGAAGCCTACGGGGGCGAAACCGGCGAATTCCCGAGGCATATATCTCATGAGATACTGCGTCATCATGCCTCCGTTGGAGTGCCCGGTGACGTATATTCTCTCGGGATCTATCGGGTAGTTCTTCCTGGTCTCCTCCAGAAGGATGCGGAAGTATTCCAGTTCATCCGGTCCGGCGGGATCGGTCATGTTGGCTTCCAGTCCGCAGTTCCACTGCTGTGTTGTGAAATGGGCCGGTCTCGGACCGCCCGGTGATCCTGTGAAAGGAGTGGCAGTGGGGTAGACGATGATGGCTCCGCGCTGTTCGCCGACATAATGCCAGTCGGAGTTGTTCGCGAAGAATTCTCCGGAGCATGTGAAGCCGTGTATCGCCACGACGAGGGGATATTTATCCTTTTTGCCGAGTTTGTAATCAGAAGGCTCAAAAGTCCACCAGTGTCTCTTCCAGCCGCCGATCACCATCTCGGTCTTCTTCATGCCGAGATCTTCCGGGACTTCTGTCCTCCTCAGGTCGGAAACGGTGTATCCCGCCCAGCGTTTGTAGCCGGCGAGGAACGTGACCATCTCGTCAAGTGTTTTCGTATACCCGAATGCTTCCGCATCAGCGTTTGTTCCGTGCCATACCTCGCTGCATGCGTGATCGTTGATGAAGCTCTCGCCGGGCTTGGGCTGCTGGCGGAATACCCTGCAGAGATCATTTCTGAGATGTTCGTCTTTGACATTGTTCGCAGACTTGAAGTATCTGACGGTGTCCGACTCGTTGTCATCTATGATCACGGTCGGTATATGGACCCTGGATCTGGGTATCTCCGGGACGCTGTCGGACGGGCCGGCGCCCAGTCTTTCGAGAAGCGTCTCATCCAGTTCTGTGCCGCCCCAGGCTCCCCATGCTGCCAGTGTCTCGCAGTGTGTGACCGCGAACAGCGCTGCAGGTGCCGCGCCGTCGCCGAACCCGAGGCAGTAGACTGCAGGAGCGTTGGACTGGAAATAACGGTTGGACCTCATCTCGGCGAGGGCTCTGACTGCTGTTTCCAGTTCGAACCCCGGATCGTCATTCTTCCAGCCGTCAGGGGCGGGAAGGAAGAAAGCCGTCATGCTGTTCTTCTCGCAGGTGTCCTGCCAGTTCCCCTTATCAAAGAAACTTCTGGGATCCTCTCCGCCGGGGATGAAAACGAGCACCATGTTCCATGCGGATTTCTCCGTGGAGGGAACATAGCAGATCATATCTCTTACATTGTTTGCCTCATCTCTGAACGGCGCGTCAAACAGACCTGTGTATACGTTGCGGTAAGGGTCCATCCTGTCGGCGTCCGGATAGGGCGGAGACGGCGGATCCTGAGGCAGGGGATTGGGCGCTCTGAAGCGCCTGAGACCGGGATCCAGCTGAGGATGTGAATAGTTCAATTCTGTGCTCCTTTTTTCAGCATCTGTCTTTTTCTTGAGTATATCATCATGACCCGTCAAAAAGCATTTGACGGAAACACAAAAAAGAAGCAGGCGGTTTTGTGCCACCTGCTCTATTGATCGTGTTCTGTTTTAATCTGTTTCAGGAAGTTTGACTGCCTGTACAGTGTCTATCCTGTGTTCCTTTACGCTGACGATGCGGAACAGGTATCCCGCAGCTTCCACCTCGGGGTTCTCGCCCTCTTCCGGCAGCCTTCCGAGCTTGTCGGTGAGGTATCCTCCTATGGTGTCATAGTCGTCATCCGCATCAGTGATGGTGATGCCGAGCTCGTCCTCGACATCTTCTATATAAGCGGTCCCGTCCAGGTCGAAGACGCCTTCCGAGACCTTGCTGATCTCTTCCTCCTCGTCGTCGTACTCGTCTTCTATGTCTCCGACGATGGATTCCAGTATATCCTCCATGGTGACTATTCCGGCAGTACCGCCGTACTCGTCGACCACGACGGCAAGCTGGAGCTTGTTCTTTCTCATGTTCTCGAAAGCGCTCTTTACGGGCATGCTCTCCGGAACATACAGGACGTCGCGCATATAATCCCTGACGCTGAAATCCTTTACCTCTGTTCCTATGAGTGAAAGAAGGTCCTTTATAAGGAGCATCCCGAGTATCCTGTCGGCGCTTCCGTCGCAGACGGGGAAGCGGCTGTGTCCTTCTTCCTGGGCCAGTTTTATGATGGTCTCGACTGAGTCGTCGATATCGATGGTGACAAGTTCTGTTCTGTGCGTCATGACATCGCTGACCTCGGTATCACCGAGATCGAAGATGTTGTGGATCATCTCGCTCTCGTCTTCCTCGATGGTCCCTTCTTCCTCGCCGGCATCCAGCATCATCCTGATCTCTTCCTCTGTGACGTCTGAGTTCTGGGAATTCGGGTCGATGCCTATGATCCTGAGCACCAGGTTGGTCGTCACCGACAGAAGTTTTACGAACGGGGCGGCGATGATGGAAAAGAATCTGAGGGGATAGGCTGCGAAAAAGCTCATCTTCTCGGGGTTGTTCATCGCGATCCTCTTGGGGACGAGCTCCCCGAAGATCAGGGTGATGAACGACAGCAGCAGAGTAATAAGAATAAGACTTGCTGAGCGGAGAGTCGCGGTGGGGATCCCCGAATCTCTGAGCCAGTACACCACATATTCCGTGAAGTTGTCTGCGGCGACTGCGGAAGAGAAGAATCCCGCGAGGGTGACACCTACCTGTATCGTTGACAGAAACCTGCTTTCTTCTTCTGTCAGTTTTTCAAGGATCCTTGCTTTTTTGTCTCCTTCTTCGGCCAGATGTCTGAGTTTGATGTCATTGAAAGTGATCACTGCGATCTCGCTCATGGCGAAGAACGCGTTTACGGCGATCAGCAAAACGGTAAGCAGCAAGCTACTTAAGGGGTCGCCTTCCGGCATTTAAAAATCACACTCCTTTTCGGTGCATAAATAAATAATCGCGTATCACTATATCAAAACGCCGGTGTGATGTCAAATTTGACATATTTCCGTCTGTTTTTTCGTTATATTAACAAACACTCTTCCATAGTACGGCAGGGCCTAAGTGCGAAAAAACAGCCTTCCGGTGAAGCGGAAAGCTGTTTCGGATATAGTTTCTGTGTCACAGAGCAGCCAGAGCGGATCTGATCCTTGAAAGGGTCTCTTCCTTGCCGAGCGCGGCTATGAGCTCTACGGCGCCGCCGGGAGTGACCTGTACACCGGATA
>JAFYZY010000120.1 GCA_017548485.1 Oscillospiraceae bacterium
CCATCATATTGATGGCCGCCGTTACCGGCAGGCCGTCGTCATCGATAGAGGCAACGACAGTCGTGTGGATCTCCTCCACCAGATGTCGAAAATACTTTTCATACTTGCTCATTAGCTGCTTCTCCTGTTTTTGTCACCTTCAGTATATGACTGAGTCTTTCATGCATTTTTTAATGTCATATGAACATAAACATATAGTGGGGGAGCACCTGCAGCGCGCCTTTGCTGCCAACTCCGCCGTCGATCAGCTTATAGGCAACATGGGGATCATATCTTTCGATAAAACTATTAAGTGATACGGTGGAGTTGTTTCCTGCCTTGACTTCTATGGGGACAACATCGCCTTCTTTTTCGATCAGAAACTCGATCTCGTGATTATCATCCGGTTTGTAGTAATGGAGACTGTAGCCTTTTCTGACCAGGCCTCCGGCAATGACATTCTCATAGATACCGCCTTTTGCGGAGCCCTTAAGTGTATTATTCAGGATCCCTTTCTTCGTTTCAAACCCGTACATGGTGCACAGGAGCCCCGAATCGTTGATGTACAGTTTGAACTGCTCTTCTTTTTCGTTCGCCTTAAGGGGGAGATATGGCTCGCCTATATTGTAGCAGGCGTCAACGACCGCGGAATCCTTCAGCCATTGAACGCTTCCGCCGTATTTTTTGCTGGTTTTGCCTTTTTCGACTGTTGCGTACTGGAACTTTTTCAGTTCTTTCGCCAATTGTCTGGGAATAGCATCGTAGCATGCCCTGACTTTGGTTTTTTCAGCGCCTTTTGCGTGCTTGCTTATGTCATCCCGATATGTTTGCAGTATACTGCGCTGGATCTCGTTCACCTTGGTGTAATCCTTTTCGTCGGCAAACGATGCGACTGCCTCGGGCATGCCGCCTACAACGATATACTCCCTGAATAATTCAATGTATTTCCTGTTGACGATCTCCGGAGGATTGGTGACCGTATCGAAGTAGTCCTTCAGTGTACTGATCTGCGAAGAGGAGACCCCCATGGCCCAAAGGAATTCTTCGAAGTCCAGCGGGTACATGGTGAGGAAATCTTCGTATCCCACTGGAAGGGATTCCACCTCTTCCACGTTGGTATCCGCGTCTTCAGCATACGTCAGTCCCAAAAGACTTCCGGAACTGATCACGTCATAACGTCCGTCTTCTGAAAGGAACTTGATGGCGGTTCTGGCATTTCCGCACACCTGGATCTCATCGAGGAAAACCAGGGTGTCGCCGGGGATCAGTCTTGCCCCGTCGATGCTGGCGGTGATCCTTTTGTAGATCGTTTCGGCGGAAAGACTTCCATCGAAAACTGACTTCAGATCGGGGCTTTCGATGAAGTTGAGTTCAATGAACGACTGATACTCCCGCTTTCCGAATTCCCTTACGATATACGTTTTACCGACCTGTCTTGCACCGTACAGCATGAGGCATTTCCTGTGCGCGGACGATTTCCATCGCATAAGATCGTCATATATTTTTCTCTTGAGCATTTTGTTGTTCTCCTGTTGTTCCTTCTCTATGATTCTAACAGCAATGGAACAAAATCGCAACATGCAAACCTAAAATAAGGAACAAAATCAGAACATAGGGACTTGCAATAAGGAATAAAAACGGAGCATACCAAGCAGAAAAAAGGAATAATTTCCGGGAAACGCAAACTCATAAATGCAGCAGTCAGGAAAAACAGACACAGAAAACGATCCTATTCAGTTTGTGTTCTCAGAAGCGGACATCTCTTCAAAACTTCTCAGCATTATTGCGCCTGTCATTATTGCGAATACAGGACAGCGGCAGCGAAGCGGTGCCGCGGCAATGACGGCTGAGGAAACCGGACCGGTGTCAGAATCCACAAATCGCGGGAACAATTAATGTGATGATGTCCAATTGCCGTTGTGGGACGGAATCAAATATGATTATTATCAGAAGGTTTGTTTTGCTTTTTGTCCGCGGATCATGATATTCCGGCGGATAAAAGGAAACATTTTGAGAACGAAAACTGCAGGATGGAGGAAACAGTATGATATACAGAAACGTGGGAAAGTCCGGACTCAAGGTCAGCGAGATAGCTCTCGGAAGCTGGATGACCGATCTGCGCGGGACCGAACAGGAAGAGACCGCCAGGGAAGTGGTCAGACTGGCCTTTGACTCCGGCGTCAATTTCTTTGACTGCGCGGACGCATACAGCGGTGGCGCCGCGGAGCGATTCCTCGGCGCGGTCCTAAAAGACTATCCCCGCAGGGAGCTCGTCATCGCCAGCAAGGTGTTCTATCCCACCGGCGACGGCCCCAACGACCGCGGGCTCTCCAGAAAACACATATTCGAGAGCATCGACAGGACTCTTATGAACATGCAGCTGGACTATCTCGACATGTACTTCTGCCACCGCTTCGATTCTTCCACGCCGATGGAGGAGACGCTGAGAGCTCTGTCCGGTCTGGTGGATCAGGGCAAGATACTCTACTACGGCGTCAGCGAAGAGTGGGGAAGCGCCAGGATAGAGGAGGCTCAGGCGATCATAGAGAGATACCGGCTGCATCCGCTCACGGTGATACAGCCGCAGTACAACATGATGGACCGCTATATCGAGCACGAACTGATAGGCACCTGCGAAAAGCACGGCATCGGGCTGACGACCTTCTCGCCGCTCTCGCAGGGACTGCTGACAGGCAAATACAAAAAGGGAGAGCCCTTGCCGGAAGGCTCCAGAGCCACGCATCAGGCTGACAGGCAGATAAACAACATGCTGACCGACGAGAACCTGGACAAGGTTGTAAAGCTTGAGAAGATCGCGGAAGGCCTGGGCACCAATCTGTCCATCATGGCCATGGCCTGGATACTGAGACTGCCGCAGATCAGCTGCGTCATCGCCGGCTGCAGCAAGGCGTCGCAGCTTGAGAACAATCTGAAGGCCAGCGGATTCACGATCCCTCAGGACGCCCTTGAGGAGATAGACGGGATCCTGGGCTTCACCCGCTTCGAGAGACACGTCGGATAAAAGGGACAGACAGGGAGGATATATGCGATGGATAAGCGTACAAGAGTTCTGAACGCGATGAACGGCAGGGAAGTCGACCACGTGCCGGTGGGCTTCTGGTTCCATTTCGCAGGAGAAGAAGCCATGGGAGAGCCCTGCGTTCAGGCGCATCTCAGATACTACAGAGACACCGATCTGGATCTGGTCAAGATCATGTGCGACGGATACTTCCCGTATCCGCTTCCGGGCGTGGAGAAGGTGTCGGATCTCGCGAAGCTGCATCCGCTGGGGCCGGACCATCCCTTTATAAGGGAACAGGTGGAAAGGGCCCGCAGGATAGTGGAGGAGATGGGCGGCGAGCGCTGCGTCTTCTACAACGTGTTCTGCCCCTTCTCGTCGCTGAGGTTCGGCGCCGAGGCGCTGGGCATGAGCGACGATGAGCTCATGGCCTGGGTAAGGCAGGACGAGATGTCCGTCGTGAAGGGCCTCGATATCATAGCCCAGACCAACGCGCTGCTGTGCGAGCTGCTCATAACCGAGGCGGGCTGCGACGGAGTCTACTACTGCGTGCAGAGCGGCGAATACGACCGCTTCTCGAAAGAGGAGTACCGCCGGATAGTGCGTCCCAGCGACCTGTATGTCCTGGAGAGA
>JAFYZY010000002.1 GCA_017548485.1 Oscillospiraceae bacterium
ACAAAACGGATCTGCTGAGGCCCTGGTATCTTTACTTCATAAACGCTGTGAGCGGGCTCATGAACACCGTTCAGAGGCCGGCATCCGATGTGGCAGTCACGCTGGTCACTCCGGAAGGACAGTTTCAGCGTGTCAGCGGCCTGAGATCGCTGTCCGGCTCGGTAAATATGGTCCTTCATCCTGTTATCGCGACAGCGCTCTATTCCTTCGGAGGTCTGGACCTCGTCATAGCGGTTGATCTGTTCACCTTCCTGCTTGCGTTCATCGCGCTTGCTTTCTTTATAAGGATCCCCAGGGTCGGGATAGCCAAAGATCCGGAACAGCTTTCGGTGCTGCAGTCGGCAAAGGAAGGACTCCGGTTCCTGCGGGAGAAGAAACTTGTGTTTTACCTCATTCTGTTCCTGGCGGGGGTCAATCTGGTCGCTTCCGCGTTTGATTCCATTCTTCCCGCCTATATCCTTCCTCTTGCGAACGGAGGGGAGACCGTTCTTGGCACCGTTATGTCCGTGGCTGGCCTGGCGATGATCGCGGGAAGTCTTATCGTTACCGCCGTACCGACCCCGAAGGACAGGGTCAGGGTGATCCTCTACACGATGCTGTTCTCGCTCACTACTGACAATTTCCTCATGTCGCTCAGCAGGACGCCGGCCATGTGGTGTGCCGCTCAGGTGCTCGGGTATGTGCCTGTCCCCATCATGTCAGCAAATCTCGACGTTGTTATAAGGACGTCGATACCTGTGGAGATGCAGGGCAGGGTATATGCCTGCAGGAATACGCTGCAGTTCTTTACGATTCCCGTGGGCCAGTTCCTGGGGGGACTGCTGGTGGACAGAGTATGCGAACCGTACATGGCTGCAGCGGGAGACGGATTCGCCGCAAGATGCTTCGGCAGCGGGCAGGGATCAGGAGCGGCGATGATGATTTTTATACTCGGGATAGCCGGAGGGGTGATCAGTCTGGCTTTTATGAGGATCCTCAGGGGATACAGTTTCAAAGAGTGATAGTGCCGAGCATTACCGGTCTCTGTAAAAACAGAGGCCGGTCTTTTGTCTGTCTTGTCAATTGACGCGCGGAAAGACAGGATAATACAATCAAATCACAAACTACAGATATAAGGAGATACTATCGTGTTAAGAGAAGTCAGAGTGGAAAACGGCATAGTCCGCGGGATACCGGCTGCCGATCCGAGGATCACGGCATTCAAGGGCATCCCTTATGCAGCTCCTCCGGTTGGCGACCTCCGCTGGAGGGCTCCGCAGCCCGCGCAGGACTGGGAAGGTGTCAGAGACTGCGCCAGATTCGGACCGATCGCCATGCAGGAGACGCCAGGACTGGAATCCAGCGCGTTTTATTCCAGGGAGTGGCACGTGGATCCGGAGATACCCATGAGCGAAGACTGCCTGCAGCTGAACGTCTGGACTCCCGCAAAGAGCGCAGATGAGAAACTGCCGGTTATGGTGTGGATCTTCGGAGGCGGTCTGTACAACGGTTATCCCGCCGAGATGGAGTTCGACGGCGAGAGACTGGCGAGAAGAGGAGTCATCCTCGTGTCCATCAACTACAGACTGAACGCGTTCGGATTCCTGGCTCATCCCGAGATCACGAAGGAGTGCCCGGAGTTCCCGACCAACTTCGGACATCTGGATCAGAGATTCGCGCTTCAGTGGATCAAGAGGAACATCGGCGCTTTCGGAGGAGATCCGGAAAACATCCTGGTGTTCGGACAGTCGGCAGGCGGCGGCAGCACCTTCATGCAGGTGATCTCTCCGCTCAACAAGGGACTGTTCCAGAAAGCCATACATCACAGCAGCGGCGGACAGCTTCCTCCCGCGCTCGACAGCTTCAGGCTGGAAGATGCGGAAAAGATGGGCGAGCAGTTCTTCGCAGATCTCGGAGTCAGCACGCTCGCAGAGGCGAGAGCGCTCCCTGCGGAGAAGATCGTTGAGCTCGGCAAACAGAGGAAATACAATTTCGGCACTGTGGTCGGCGACGCGTTCATGCCGGATTACCCGACCAGCCTGATCACCGACGGCAAGCGCAACGATGTCGCCATCATGACCGGAAACACCGGCGCCGAGTTCCCGATGAGAGTCCAGGGCGACACGATGGACGAGATCAGGGCTTATGCCGAAAAGATGTTCGGCGACAGAGCGCAGGAGTATCTGGATATAATCACAAAGGATACCGACGATATAGAGCAGATCAAGAAGAACGGGCAGTGGAACCGCTTCGCCATCGGCAACTATATCTGGCTCGACACCAACATCGCCCAGGGCAAACCCGCCATGTATTATTACTGGTTCAATCCGGACATGCCCGGCGACGATGCGGGTTCATTCCATTCCAGCGACCTGTGGTTTGCTTTCGAGACTCTGGCGAAATGCTGGAGACCTTTCCAGGGCAAACACTACGATCTCGCCAGAAAGATGTGCAACTACTGGACCAACTTCGCAAAGAACGGCGATCCCAACGGACCGGACAACGACGGCACCCCGATGCCCGAGTGGAAACCGGCCACCGAAGGGTACGTGCATCCGATGTACTTCGGAGACGACGCGGCGATGGACGAGAGCCCGCGCACGGAACTGGACAACTTCCTGGTCGACTTCTACTCAAAGAAGCTCGCGAACAAGGAGAGGATCAGCTTCGGAAGAGCAGTCGGACGCAGAGCGGACGGCTCCCTCGTCATGAAGATGGGCTGATACAGCTCCATATGACATGATATATATGCGCCTCCCTTTACCGGGAGGCGCATTTGTGTAAAGGTCACATAATCGCAGCTGTTTCTGTTCTTCCGGGCACGTGATATTGTATCTGACATGTAACTTGTATTTTACGCTTAAAAGCTTTAAACTATGAAAGTGCAAAGAGAATTATCGGAAAAGGTAATCGAATGAACAGATCTTTCTACGGCAGATACTTTTATTTCAGAGCTTATTTTGAAGCCCTGTACTTTGACATGAATAAAAGCTAAGCTGCCGGGGAAAAGAGAAAAATGTGCAACCAGCGGCTTTGCCATAAAGGCAGGACCGCTTTTTTTACGGAAAAAACAGAGGTAAGGAAAAACAAAATGAAAAAGAAACTGACCGCTCTTCTTATGATCGCTGTACTTATGTTCGCTCTGGCTTCATGCGGACAGAAGAAGGAAGAAGAAAACAACAGCAATGAACCGGCAGAAGAACCCAAGGTGTTCCACGTCGGAGTGGTGCAGCTGGTGCAGCACCCGGCGCTCGACGCAGCAACACAGGGATTCCAGGACGCGCTCAAGGAAAAACTCGGGGACCGCGTGGTATTTGACGTCAAGAACGGTTCCGGCGAACCTGCGAACTGCACGACCATAGTCAACGGATTCATCTCCGACGAGGTCGATCTGATCATGGCCAATGCCACTCCCGCTGTCGCAGCTGCTGCGACAGCCACATCAGTCATCCCGATCCTGGGAACTTCCGTCACGGAATACGGCGCAGCGCTGGATATCGAGAACTTCAACGGGACATCCGGAATTAACGTCTCCGGAACGTCCGACCTCGCCCCGCTGGATCAGCAGGCGCAGATGGTCAAGGATCTGTTCCCGGATGCTAAGGTCGTAGGCATCCTGTACTGCTCATCGGAAGCGAATTCCAAATACCAGGTCAAAGTGGTCTCCGAATGTCTGACCAAACTCGGAATGGAGCCCAGAGAGTTCAGTTTCACCGATACCAATGACATCGCAGCAGTAGCGCAGCAGGCATGCGACGAGTCGGATGTACTTTACATCCCGACCGACAACAAGGCTGCAGACTGCGCCGAGACCATCAACAACGTAGCCTCCGTAGCCAACGTTCCGATCATCGCCGGCGAGGAAGGTATCTGCAAGACATGCGGAGTCGCCACGCTCACCATCGACTACTATGACCTCGGACACGAGACCGGTCTCATGGCATTCGAGATACTGGAGAACGGAGCGGACGTATCCAAGATGGAGATCCGCTATGCTCCCGAATTCACCAAGAAGTTCAACCCCGCGCTTGCGGAGAAGTTCGGTCTCACTTTCGGCAGTGACTACGTAGCGATCGAAGACTAAATCGAAAGGAAAGCATCCTTTTATGAGCGTTATAGACTATTTCTATTCGCTGGACCCGGCTAAGCTTCTCAAGAATCTTCCGGGCGGCATTGCTCAGGGTATACTCTGGGGGCTTATGGCTCTCGGAGTATACATTACGTTTCGGCTCATTAAGGTATCCGACCTGACGGTCGAGGGGTCATTTGCTACCGGCGGAGCAGTGACCGTGGTCCTGATCACGGGAGGAGGCCCTGCGTGGCTGAGAGCCATATTCGGAGCATCATCGGAACAGTTTCCCACATGGGCTGCACTGCTCATAGCGTTCTTCGTCGGAGTGCTCTGCGGGCTGGTCACAGGAATGCTGCACAGCTATCTCGGCATACCGGCTATCCTGGCGGGCATACTGACCCAGCTTGCGCTGTTCTCGGTGAACCTCCATATCATGGACATGTCCTCAAATATCCCGGTGAGCGTTGACAAATACCCGCTCTATGTCTCGGGAAGTTATGTGCTCAGATCCATCCCCGTTGCGGCCGTCATCACTGCCGCGATCATAGGTATCCTATACTGGTATTTCGGCACCGAGCAGGGGAGCGCCATCAGATCCACAGGAAACAACCCGGTGATGAGCAGCGCGCAGGGAATAGATATCGAGAAGATGAAGATGATCGGATTCGCCATATCCAACGGGATAGTGGCGCTGGCCGGAGGGCTGGTGGCCCAGTATCAGGGATTCGCTGACGTCAATATGGGAAGAGGAGCCAGCGTCATAGGTCTTGCCGCCGTCATCATCGGAGACGTAGCATCCAGGGCGATATTCAAGGGACACATCAATTTCGCGGTAAAGATGGCGTTCGTCATCCTGGGAGGGATCGTCTACTACGCCGTGGTCATCCTGGTGCTGTGGATGAAGCTGAACACCAACGACCTCAAGCTGTTCACCGCGCTTATCGTGGCGCTGTTCCTGGGGATCCCTTATCTCCAGAGCAAGAAGAGGGAATCATTCGCCTCTGCTGCGAAGGGAGGAAGCGGAAATGCTGAGACTTGAGAACGTCTGGAAGGTGTTCGATCAGGGAACCATAAACCAGAAGGTGGCCCTGAAAGGGATAGACCTGAACATAAAGGAAGGCGAGTTCGTAACAGTTATCGGAGGAAACGGAGCCGGCAAGTCCACGCTGCTCAACGCGGTGGCAGGCACGTGGCCGGTCACCAGAGGCAGGATATATATCGACGGGAAAGACGTGACCGGGCTTCCCGACTATAAGCGCGCATCCCTGATAGGGAGAGTATTCCAGGATCCGATGCTGGGGACGGCTTCCGAGATGCAGCTTGAAGAGAACCTCGCGCTGGCATTCCGCAGAGGGAAAAAACGCGGACTGGGATGGGGAGTGACCAACGACGAGAGGAAGATATTCCGCGAGAGGCTTGCTGCCCTTGGACTCGGCCTGGAGGACAGGCTCACAGCCCAGATAGGAACGCTCTCCGGCGGACAGCGCCAGGCAGTCACGCTGCTCATGGCGAGTCTGAATGCCCCCAAGCTGCTGCTTCTGGATGAACATACGGCCGCGCTCGACCCGGCGACGGCAGCCAAGGTCCTCGAGATTTCCGACAGTATCGTGAGCAGAGAGAAACTGACCTGTCTCATGATCACGCACAACATGACAGATGCCATCAACCTCGGCAACAGGCTGATCATGATGAACGAGGGCAATATCGTCGTAGATATATCGGGTGACGAAAAGAAACAGCTGACTAAGAATGACCTGCTGCAGAAGTTTGCTGATGTAGCGGGAGTGCAGGAGGAGACCGATTCGGTACTGCTTTCCTGATATATAGCTGAATGTCCGGGAGACCGCCGTGCAACGGCGGTCTCCCGTTGCAATTTGACCAATTATCTGCAGCTGAAACTATCAATCTGACGATTTGAGTCGATGCGGGGCCGCGATAATTGAACTGAGGTCCTGTTTAGCATTAAATTATAATCAGACGTTTAATCAGACTGACGGCCGGTGCTGCCGACCGTTCAGTTCATCACAAAAAGGAGAACTGACATGAAGACTATCAAAGACAAGTACATCGTAGTAGGCTCTGACGGAGCCGGATTCCCCCTCAAGGAAGCAGTCAAACTGCATCTTGAAGATCTGGGCTGGCATGTTGAAGACGTAGGCGTCAAGTCTCTTGACGGCCCTACGGAGATGTTCAACCGCGTCGGATTCAGAGTCGGCGCCAAGATCTCGGAAGGCGAGTATGAGAAGGGCCTCGTGTTCTGCGGGACCGGCATGGGCATCCATGTCGCGGCAGGCAAGTGCCCCCATGTACAGGCCGGCGTAGTTGAGAGCGTCCCCGCAGGAAAGCGCGCGGCAGCTGCCAACAACCTCAACGTCCTCGCGATGGGCGCTCAGTATGTCTCCCCCGCGATGGGCATCGAGATAGTGGACGAATTCCTCAACACCCCCTTCGGCGGAGATTACGGCGAGGCTTTCCTCGCGATGCACAGGCTCGCCTGGGAAGAGATCGACGAGTTCGACTATGAGGCCTTCAAGGCCAATGGATTCGAGCCGATCCACAAATATGACGTGGAGAGACCGAGACCCACAGGAGAGAACAGACGCAAGGGAATGGTCACATATAAACCTATCCTCAGATGATCCGGACCGGATCAGATATCACCTGATCCTGATGACAGTCCTCCGTAAGGGGGACTGTTTTTTGCGCAAAAAGAACTGCAGCCGGACGGCTGCAGTTTGATATACTGTTCTGTCTAGGCGGCAGTTTCTGCTGCGTCACCTTTCTTCATGGAAGCGTATCCGATGATCAGGACGATCACGAAGACAGGCACCAGGAAGATATACTGGTATTTGATGGGATCCAGTCCGGCATGCTCCAGAATGGTGTGCATCAGGCTTCCGCCGAAATCCGCCGCCAGCATCGCCGCGACGGAGATCGACGAGTGCAGGGAAGTCTGCGCGGTGACCTTGAGGTCGTCCGGGGCATTGTCATAAAGAAATTTGACCAGACCGATCGTTACGGGAACGAGCATTATTCCGTTGAGCCCCATGGTGAATACCATGACCCAGGGGTTGTTCGTGGTCGCGCAGATCGCCCAGCGGATTATTCCGGCGGTTATCACGACCAGCATGGACTTCTCAAGGCCGATGCTGTCCAGCCATCTCTTTCCGGGACCGAGATGGAACGGAAGCTCCGAGAAACCGAGTATCATGCTGCCGAGCCCGACCATGGTCATGGTCCCGCCCAGCTGCCTGGTGTACAGGCCGAAATACATATTGTTGACGGATGTCGCGAACGAGTACATGAAGTACATCATCATGACATTGCGGACCTTGCGGTTCTTGAGGATCGCAAAGACCCTCGCCGCATCGCTTCCTCCCTGGGTGTCATCCTCCTGCACGGGCCTCTCGACGCGCTTGGACTCGGGGAGCATGAGCGCAAGGAAGAAGGTGAGTATGTAACTTCCGATGAGGAAAGGGAAGATCATGGATATGTTCTTATTCATGCCGAGGCCGGCGGCAAGCGCCATAAGGGAGAAACCGATGGTTCCGGTCATCCTGATAGGGCCGTAGTCCCAGCCGTTCTTGTTGGCATACTCCATCGTGATGGTCTGATATACGCTTGCGATGGGCATAAAGAAGAGAGAATATGCGACACGGAAGATGCAGATGGCGATGATGTTCTTTGCCATACTGAAAAGTATAAGAGTCACTATCGCGATCACCAGCTCTATGCACAGGACCTTGTTCTTGGTGGGGGCCTTGTCGGCAAGTCGTCCCACTATAGGAAGAACGATCAGCGAGAGGCACTGGGTGATACCGTTCAGAAGTCCCACGGTGGACTGGGGAAGTCCGGCATTCGTCAGATAGAGAGTAAGGAAAGATCCCTGAATGGCGTTTCCGAAGAACACCACGAAATAGAAGATGTAAAAGATGAGAGGACTGTCTTTTTTGTTTGGGTCTTTGACTGTTTTCACTGTGATTCTCCTGTTCTTTTTTCGCACTTCATCTATTATGTGACAAACTGCGGGATAATACAATCCGAAGCAGCATGATACGGTGAGGTATGCGCCGATGCGCAAAGCTGTTATTCAGAAGGACACGAATGGAGATCGACGGCTGACCGTTCAGCTGATCTCATCGTAAAATGGTATAATCTTTGTGTAGAGATCATCTCGACAAATGACAAGGTACAGCAGTACAGACAGGAGACTGAATTGGACGACAGGAAAAAGGTGCTGGACAGGATAAAACTGTTCGTGCTGGATATGGACGGAACATTCTACCTCGGAGAGGATCTCATCCCGGGGTCTCTTGAGTTCCTTGAAGCAGTCAAGGCTACGGGAAGGGATTTCATATTCTTTACTAACAACAGCTCGAAGTCTGTATCGCTCTATATCGATAAGCTGAACAGGATGGGATGCAGCATAGACAGAAGCGGGATCATGACCTCCGGAGATGTCACCACGGAGTTCCTCAACACCAACAGAAGAGGAAAGACCGTATACCTTATGGGAACGCAGGCTCTCATCTCTGAATTTGAAGCTGCGGGGATCCCGCTCATCTACGATGAACAGCCTGATATCGTTGTCGCGGCGTTCGACACGGAGCTTACATACCATAAACTGGAAAGAGCCTGCACATATATAAGAGACGGGGCTGAGTTCCTTTCCACGCATCTGGATATCAACTGTCCCACTGAGACGGGATTCATCCCCGACTGCGGAGCGATGTGCGCCTGCATCTCGCTGTCCACCGGCAGGGAACCGAGATTCCTCGGGAAACCGTTCAGGGAGACTGTCGATATGGTGCTTGAGCGCACGGGGTACGCGCGCGGGGAAGTGGCTTTCGTGGGCGACAGGCTCTACACCGACGTTGCCACCGGAGTCAGGAACGGGGCAAACGGCATCCTTGTGCTGTCGGGAGAGACACATAAAGAGGATATTGAAAAGTCCGACGTGAGACCGGATGCGGTATTTGATGATCTTGCGGAGATGATACCGCTCTTGTGAGAGGAGTTTTGCAAATGGACATATGTCTGCTCAACGATTCATTTCCTCCGCTGATAGACGGCGTTGCGAACACCGTCATCAATTATGCTGAGAACCTCACTTCGTTCGGGGATAAGGTGACTGTAGCGGTGCCGCAGTACCCGGACGTGGTTGATGATTACGATTATGAAGTGATCAGATATCCGAGCTTCGATACCACCAAGTTCGTCGGATACAGGACCGGATATCCATTCGCCGGCGCGGCTCTGGATGCTGTAAAGGAATTCAGACCGGATATATACCATTCCCATTGCCCCGCGGCGTCTACTTACATGGGAAGGACGTTCCGCGAGTCGGTCCCGGCGCCGGTGGTGTTCACGTACCATACCAAGTTCGATATCGATATAGCCAGAGCTCTGAGGAGCCACCTGCTGCAGGATATGACATGCAATGCCATGATAAAAAACATAGAGGCATGTGACGAGGTCTGGGTCGTAAGCGAAGGCGCGGGAAAGAATCTGCGCTCGCTGGGATTTCACGGCGAGTACAGAGTCATGAACAACGGCGTCGATTTCCCGAAAAGAAAACCGGATCCGGAAGAAGTTGCAAAGCTCAGACAGCAGTACGGGCTGACAGACGGGATCCCGGTCTTCCTGTTCGTGGGAAGGATCATGTGGTATAAAGGCCTGCGCACTGTGCTGGACGCCATGGCCGCTCTCAAGGACGCCGGCAAGGACTTCAGGTTCATGTGCGTCGGAGGAGGGCAGGACAGAGACGACGTGATCAGATATGCCGAGAGGATCAGGATCACGGACAAGTGCATTTTCGTCGACGCGATACATGACAGGGAAGTCCTGAGGACCTATTACGGCGCGGCTGACCTTTTCGTGTTTCTGTCGGATTTCGACACCAACGGGATAGTGGTGAGGGAGGCTGCCGCGTGCGGTCTGGGAAGCATGCTCCTCAGAGGTTCTGCCGCAGCGGAGGGGGTGACCAATCTGGAGAACGCGGTGCTGGTGGATGAGAATCCGGCGTCTGCTGCCGCCATGATGACCAGACTATGCTACGAACCGGAACTGATGAAGAGCATAGGCGAGAAAGCCATGGACGAGCTCTATTTCTCATGGACCGACAGCGTCAGGGTCGCCAGGAACAGATACGAGCAGATCTCCGACGACTACAAAAGCGGGAGGATGATCCTCAAGCATCAGCCGGTCGACTCCTTCTTCGAACTGACGGCGGAGCTGAACTCGGTCTTCGAAAGAGGTAAGGACCTCTTCAGCAGGAACTGACATACAGCTCTGTTTTCAACAAGTTGTAACCGGTCGGTTGTGCAATACAGACAAAAACGGTATTCATTTGATATGCATAATATCCTTTTGTTACGAAGTTGAAAGACAGACGGATATTTGCTTTGACTTTAGGTGTTTAAAGCGGTAACCTATAAAAAATCACGGAAGGAAATTCAGCAGATGTTCCACAGTTCGCTGCTTATCGTAATAATTGACCTGCTTGTTATTGTAGCGGGAAGATTTTATGTGCGAACCGGAACGGAAAGTTGAAGCCCAAAGAAAGTCAGGGACTCCGGGGAAGCACATCCCCGGAGTTTTTTCATCCGTTCATAATCTGGAGGGAAAAATGAAAAAGTTTGTTAGTGTATTGCTCCTCGCGGTAATGTGCATGATGATGCTCACTTCCTGCGGCGCAAAGAAGGAAGAAGAGCCCGAGACCTATAAGATCGGTTTCATCGGACCTCTTACCGGTGCTACTTCGATGTACGGAAACGCCGTTATGAACGGCGCGGCGATGTACTTTGAAGAAGTGAACAAGAACGGCGGCATCAACGGCCGCCAGGTGGAGTTCATCGCCATGGACTCCGAAGGCGACAAAGCCAAGGCAAAGAACGCCTATGAGAGACTGGCTACCGTAGATGAAGTCTGCGCGATCGTGGGACCTGTTCTTACAGGCGAGACCGAAGTCGTTGCGCAGGCAGCCGCGGCAGACGGACTGCCCCTGATCACGGCATCAGCCACAGGCGATGCTCTCTCATCCTACGGCGACGCCCTCTTCAGGACATGCTTCAAGGACTCTTTCCAGGGCGTAAAACTGGCTGATTACGCAAAGGAAGTTCTCGGCATGAACAAGGTCGCTGTCCTCTATGCGAACAACGATGCATATTCCACCGGCCTTTATGAAGCATTCAAGGACGAGTGCTCGAAGATCGGACTGGAGATCGTTGCAACCGAGAGCTATGCCACCGGCGACTCCGATTACAAGGCGCAGCTGACCAACATCGCGAATGCCGCACCCGAAGCAGTGTTCTTCCCGTACTACTATGCCGAGTGCTACGATGCGGCGACCCAGGCAAGGGATCTCGGACTCACGGTCCCGTTCCTCGGCGGTGACGGATTCTCCGCACTGCTCTCATATGAAGGAGCCGATATGTCCGTCATCGAAGGATTCGTATACTCCGATCACTTCTCATCAGAGGCCGGCAACGCGGAAGTCAACGCTTTCGCCAAGGCATACAACGACAAGTACGGATATGCCGCTCTCGGCTTCAGCTTCCTCGCATATGACGCGGCGATGATCGTCGCCGACGCCATCGACAAGTGCGATTCCGCTGACTGGGATGCCATCCGCACCCAGATGAAGAAGACCGATATGGACTGCCTGACCGGACACTATGTGTTCGACGCAGAGAACAACCCCATCAAGCAGGCCGCCATGATCGTCATCAAGAACGGCGAAGGCGTCTTCGACCGTATGTTCTAAGTTTTCCCTAAGGCAGTGCCGGCACCGTCCGGCACTGCCTCGAATACTTTACCAGGACGGTGACCGATTTGAATTTCATCAACCACCTTATCAACGGTATCCACGTCGGGAGCATTTATGCTCTCGTCGCCCTCGGATACAATATGGTCTACGGGATCGTTAAGCTTATAAACTTTGCTCATGGCGACATTATTATGGCCGGTGCCTATGTCGCCTTTTTTGCTTTGGACGCGGGAATGCCAACTGTAGTGGCGGTCGCCGCGTCTGTTGTTTTCTGTGTCGTATTGGGCGTTGTGATAGAGAAAGTGGCGTACAGACCGCTGAGAAAATCGGCCAAGATCTCGCTGCTCATCACAGCCATAGGTATCAGTCTTCTTCTCGAGAACACCGCACAGAAACTGTTTTCTGCCACTCCCAGACTGTTCCCCAAGATAATCGAAGGGGGATTCTATGTGGGTGACAGGCAGATATCCATGACTACGATAGTAACCATAGCAGTCTCGGGCCTTCTGATGGCGGGACTGACTGTGTTCGTTAAGACGACGAGTGCCGGAAAAGCCATGCGCGCGGTATCCGAGGATACCGAAGCCGCGCAGCTGATGGGCATCAACGTCGACAGAACCATCTCCATGACCTTTGCGATCGGTTCGGGCCTTGCCGCGATAGCGGCGGTCCTGTACTGCTGTTCATATCCTCAGGTATATCCCACGATGGGAGCGCTCTTCGGCATAAAGGCCTTCGTCGCAGCCGTTCTGGGAGGGATAGGATCCATCCCCGGCGCCGTGGTCGGCGGTCTCATGATCGGCATCGCGGAAGCGCTCACCAAGGGATATCTCAGTTCCATGTGGGCAGACGCCATCGTGTTTTCATTCCTCATCATCACTTTGCTGCTCAAGCCCTCCGGGATCCTGGGCAGAAAAGTGGTCGAGAAAGTCTGAGGAGGTGCAGCATGAGCGGAAACCGCAGGGCATACTTCAAAAGAACTCTTCTCAATACCTGTCTGTGTCTGGCTTTCTTCGCGGCGGTCAATTACATGATCGGCGCCAGGATACTCAACAGGTACTACACGAACATACTCAATCTGGTGCTGATCTACGTGGTCGCAGCTGTCAGCCTGAACCTGACATGCGGATACCTCGGACAGCTTCCTCTGGGACATGCGGGATTCATGTCTCTCGGCGGATACACCGCGGCGATAATCACCACCAGGTTCAGCATCCCCGACATCGGGCCCATCCCGGGTCAGGCTGTTCTCTTCTTCCTGGCGACGGCAGCCGGAGGGATAGTCGCGATGATCGCTGGCGTCCTGATCGGACTCCCGGCGCTGAGACTCAAGGGAGACTACCTGGCGATCATCACGCTGGCTTTCGGAGAGATAATCCGCGTCCTGGTCCAGAACATCAAGATCACCGGCGGCGCCATGGGCATGGGCGGAATAGGCAAATACACGAACTTCAGCTG
>JAFYZY010000121.1 GCA_017548485.1 Oscillospiraceae bacterium
CGCAGCGTTGCTTCCACGGCTCTGGGCTGCTCGATGATCTCCTTGAGCATGAAATGCTCATATCCGCCCTTCTCGGCGGTCTGCACGTCCCAGTTTACCTTCTGGACCTTCTTGGAGACAGGGTTGCCGAACAGATCGTATATCCTGATGGCATCCGGAGTGATCTGGGCGAACTCACCGTCCTCCAGATAAACCACGTTCCTTGTATAAGGCACGAGGGCGGCTATATCCGACGCGAAATAGTTCTCACCCGCGCCTATGCCTATGATAAGAGGGCTGGACTCGCGGATGGCGACGATCTCGCTTGGCGCGTCGGAGCACACCACGCCGAGAGCATATGACCCCTGCAGCCTGGAGGAGACGCGCATGACGGCCTTCTTGAGGTCTCCCGTGTAATACATCTCCAGCAGGTTGACCACCACCTCGGTGTCGGTCTCGCTCTCGAAATGGTATCCCTTCTCTATGAGTTCCTCGCGCAGCGCGAGGTAGTTCTCTATTATCCCGTTGTGCACCACGGCGAATCTGCCGTCGTTGCTCATGTGGGGATGGGCGTTGATGTCGGTAGGCGCTCCGTGAGTGGCCCATCTGGTGTGCCCGATGCCGACCTTCCCGGGGCAGTCCTTTCCGTCATCAGTCAGTTCGCAGAGCCTGGCGATCCTGCCGGAGACCTTCTGCACCGAGATCTCGCCGTCGTTCATGATGGCGATGCCCGCTGAGTCGTATCCCCTGTACTCCAGCCTCTTGAGCCCTTCGAGCAGTATCGGAGCAGCCTCCTGCAATCCGGTATATCCTACTATTCCGCACATATCCTGTACTCCCCTGACGTGATCATTCCCACTCCACCGTCGCCGGAGGCTTGGATGTGATGTCATATACTACCCGCGCTACCGTAGGTATCGCGTTGGTGATCCTCACGCTGGTCCTCTCCAGCACGTCGACCGGTATCCTGGTCCAGTCCGCGGTCATGAAGTCCTCGGTGGTCACTGCCCTGAGGGCGATGACAGAGCCGTACAGCCTGGAGTCTCCCTTGACTCCCACCGCGGACGTGTCGGTCAGAACCGCGAAATACTGGTCCGGCCGGACCGCCATCTCGGCTGAATCTATCTCCTCGCGGAATATGGCGTCAGCCTCCCTGAGGATATCCAGCTTCTCCCGGGTCACTTCCCCGGTTATCCTCACAGCCAGTCCCGGTCCCGGGAAGGGCTGTCTCTTAACTATATGGTCGGGCAGTTCCAGTTCCAGTCCGACTCTGCGGACCTCGTCCTTGAACAGGTCTCTCAGAGGTTCCACTATCCCGTCGAACTTAACGTCGGCCGGGATGCCTCCCACGTTGTGGTGGCTCTTTATGACCGCGGAATCCCCCTTGCCGCTCTCAATGACGTCGGGATATATGGTCCCCTGCGCCAGGAGGTCGAATCCTCCGAGGCTGTTCGCAGTCTCTTCGAACACGCGGATGAACTGCTCTCCGATTATTTTTCTTTTCTTCTCGGGATCCGTCACTCCGGACAGTTCCCTGAGGAACCTCTCTCTTGCGTCCACGCAGACCAGTCCGTCGCCGAGTCTGCTGCGGAACACGTCTTCCACCGCTTCCGGCTCGCCCTTTCTTAGAAGACCGTGATCCACGAACACGCAGGTTAGGTCGCTTCCTATCGCCTTTCCCAGCAGGGCCGCCGTCACAGAGGAATCCACTCCGCCGGACAGCGCCATCAGCACTCTCTTCCCCTTAAGCTCGCTGCGGAGCCTCTCCACGGTATCCGCCACGAATCTGGACATGACCCACTGTCTGTCGCAGCCGCAGATATCCAGGAAGTTGGAGAATATCTGAGTGCCGTATCTCGTGTGAGTAACCTCCGGGTGGAACTGCACGGCGTAGAGCTTTCTGGATTCATCCGACATGCCGGCACAGCCGCACTGCGGCGTTGTCGCCGTGATCCCGAATCCTTCCGGAGCTTCGGTGATCCTGTCCCTGTGGCTCATCCAGCATATGCTGGTCTCCTCCACTCCCCTGAACAGCATGCTCTGTCTGACCGTCAGCTGGGTCCTTCCGTACTCTCCCTCGGCTCCCGCCGCCGCGACGGTCCCTCCCGCCATCTGCGCCATGAGCTGAGCCCCGTAGCAGATGCCGAGTATCGGTATTCCCGCGTTCAGCAGCGCCGGATCGAAGTGCGGGGATTCGGGATCGTTGACGCTGTTGGGACCGCCGGTCATGACTATCCCGCGGTATCCCCTGGCGACGATCTCATCCACGGTCATCTGCCGGAAAGACTCGATGACAGCATATACATGCTGCTCGCGGATCCTTCTGGCAATGAGCTGGCTGTACTGGCCACCGAAATCCAGAACAAGTACCGTATCCACCTGCAAGTACCTCCGTCAGACTTCTATCCTGTAATCTATCTCAGTATCCGTTTCTATAAACGGTCTCACCTTCTCAAGGAACGCCGTTACCTGCCCGGAACACCTTCCGGTGTACAGAGAGGGGTCCAGGACTCCGTCCAGTTCGTCCCTGGTCATGCCCAGCGCCTCGTCCTCCGACAGTTTCCCGATGAGGTCGTATTCCTTACCCTCATCCCTGGCTTTTACGGCCTCCATGGAGATCCTGCGGATGTGCTCATGCAGCTCCTGCCTGTCGCCTCCGCGCTTGACTGCTTCCATGAGGATGTTCTCCGTCGCCATGAACGGAAGCAGATCCCTGAGGGTCCTGTCCGACACCTTTTCATTTACGCGCAGTCCCGACACCACGTTGCACGCGAGCCTGATCACCGCGTCGGCGCACAGGAATGCCTCCGGTATCACTATGCGGCGCCCCGCAGAGTCGTCCAGTGTCCTCTCCAGGAACTGAACGGAAGCCGTCATGGCCGTGTCGGCCGGCAGGGACATCAGATATCTCGCCAGCGAGCAGATCCTCTCGCAGCGCATGGGATTGCGCTTGTATGCCATTGCCGATGAACCTATCTGTTCATCCTCAAAGGGCTCCTCCAGCTGCCTGTCATGCTGCAGGAGCCTTATGTCCTGGGCCATCTTGTAGC
>JAFYZY010000122.1 GCA_017548485.1 Oscillospiraceae bacterium
ACGCCTTCCTCAAGATAGCCGAGGGCTGCGACAACCGCTGCACCTTCTGCGCGATCCCGGGCATCAGAGGAAGATACCGCAGCCGCTCCCCTCAGAGCGTCCTGGATGAAGCCCGCAAACTGGTCTCCTACGGAGTGCGCGAGATAATACTGGTGGCACAGGACACCACGTCCTACGGAAAAGATCTGGAGAGCGGGGATAATCTGGCTTCGCTGCTTCGCTCGCTGAGTGGCATAGAAGGGCTCTGGAAGATCAGGATCCTGTACGCATATCCGGAACACATAACCGACGAACTGCTGGAGGAGATGGCATCAAATGACAGGATCTGCCGGTATCTGGACATCCCCCTGCAGCACGCGAGCGACGGGGTCCTCAGAAGGATGGGCCGCTTCGGGTCGGAAAAAGAGAACCTTGAGCTGATAAAGAAGATAAAGAGAATGGTGCCCAGCGTCACTCTGAGATCCACCTTCATAGTGGGATTCCCCGGAGAGACGGACGAAGAGTTCGACGACCTCATCACCTTCATAAGGGAGGCAGGGATCGACAGGGCAGGGTGTTTCACCTATTCCGCTGAGGAAGGTACGCCCGCCGAGAGGATGAAGGACCAGCTTCCGGAGGAGCTCAAAAAAGACAGGGCGGATATCTTCTACGACATACAGCAGGACATCACCGCGAAGCTCCAGCAGGGCAAGACCGGAAAGGTGACGGAAGCGATATGCGATTTCTTCGACGAGGAGAAAAGCGCGTTCGTCTGCCGCTCCGAGAGCGACGCCCCGGAGGACGATCTGGTCATATACGTTCCGCTGGAATACGACCTCATCCCGGGTGAGATCTATTCGCTCAGGATAGACGGCACCGACGGGCTCGATCTGACCGCCGCGCCGATTGACTGAAAACTCATATTAGATTAGAATTTATTGGATATATAAATTTACAGAGGTAGACCGTTTATGCGAGTATTCAACACACTTACCAGAACAGTAGAAGAACTTGTACCGCAGGAAGGAAACAGGATAAAGATCTATGCCTGCGGACCCACCGTTTACAACTATATCCACGTGGGAAACGGACGTGCAGCCTGTGTGTTCGATACTCTCCGCAGATATCTGATCTGGCGCGGATATGACGTCACCTTCGTGCAGAACTTCACCGATATCGACGACAAGGTCATAAACAAGGCCAATGAAGAGGGAACCACCTATTCCGAAGTCGCCGAGAGATTCATAAAGGAGTACTTCACCGACGCCGACGGGCTCAACATCATGCGCGCCGACGTGCATCCAAGGGCCACCGAGAACATCGACATGATCCTCGAGATCATCGGCACTCTCGTTGAGAACGGACACGCATATGTAGCCGAGAACGGCGACGTGTATTTCGACGTGCACAGTTTCCCGGAATACGGCAAGCTCTCGCACCAGCCTCTGGACGAACTGGAAGCCGGAGCAAGGATAGCCCCGGGCGAACTCAAGCGCGATCCCATGGATTTCGCGGTTTGGAAGTCCGCCAAACCCGGCGAGCCCAGCTGGGACAGCCCCTACGGAAAAGGCAGGCCCGGATGGCATATCGAGTGCTCCGCCATGGTCCGCAGATATCTCGGACTGACCGCAGACATCCACTGCGGCGGACAGGACCTCATCTTCCCGCACCACGAGAACGAGATCGCCCAGAGCGAATGCTGCAACGGCGTCGCATTCTCCAGATACTGGATGCACAACGGCTACGTCAATGTCGACAACAGGAAGATGTCCAAATCCCTGAACAACTTCTTCACGGTCAGGGAGATCTCTGAACAGTACGGCTATGAGCCCATCAGATACTTCGCGATCAGCGCACACTACAGGGCACCCATCAACTTCTCAAAGGAAGTCATGGACCAGTGCAAGGCCTCTCTCGAGAGACTGCACACCTGCCGCGACAACCTCGATTTCTCCATAAAGAATGCCGCCGGATCCGGCGAGGAGCTCAAGGCCCTTGCCGACCAGAGGAAAGCGGAGTTCATCGAGGCTATGGATGAGGACCTCAACACCGCCAACGGACTCACCGCGATCTTCATGCTGGTGTCCGACATCAACAGCGCAAAGGATCAGAGCAGAGAGTCTCTTGAATACGCGGCAGAGATCTTCGACGAGCTCTCCGGAGTCCTCGGCCTCAGCCTCAAGAGCAAGGAGCAGGAGATCCCGGAAGAGATAATCAGAATGGCGGAAGAGAGAGCCGAGGCGAGGAAGGCAAGGAACTTCCAGCTGGCTGACGAGCTCAGAGACAGGATCACCGCCGCAGGTTACGTGCTGGAAGACACGCCCCAGGGACCCAAGATCTCAAAGAAATAAACTGACTTCAGGAGAATCAGATGGCAAAAAAGAAGAAGGATCCTCTTGAAGAAACAACCGTTCTTGAAGAAACCGCATCCGCTTCAGAAGATATAACAGAAAACGAACCGATACCTACAGGCGATGATGCCGTACCGGCTTTGGAAACTGCAGAAGAAGCAGCATCCGCCGGGGCTGAGACGCCTGCGGGTATTAATGTGCCCAAAACTCCCAAAAAGAGCCGCAAAAAGAAAAAAGCCGCGCAGAAGCGGGCGAAGCAGGAAGAGGAAAGAAAGACCAGGGAAGAGGCACAGTCCGGTCAGGCAACGGCGCCTGCGGCAGCCGCTGTTACGGAACCTGCGCCTGAACCGGAACCGGTACCAGAACCCGAGCCGGAACCCGCACCGGAACCGGAACCCGCACCTGAACCCGAACCTGAGACCGGGTCCGGTAAAAAGAAAGGCAGAAGATCCCGCAGGAAAGCCGGCGGGAAGGAAGGCGGAAAGAGATCCGCCGGGAAGATCATAGCAGGTATCCTACTGGTACTGCTGGCAGCTGCCGGAGGCACCCAGATCGGGATCAAGATCCACAGGGACAACGAGGAAAAGAAATACATCGAATACAGGAAGTCTCTTCCGTACACGATAGAGTCCATGGAGTCCACCGGCGAGTTCGACGAGGACGGTCTCGTAACGGTCTCGGTAAAGATCACCGAGGACGAGTACAAGGACGGAGCGCCTCTGTACTGCATCACCGACAGGGATTACCTGCCTCTGGACAACACCACCGAGTGGCTGGAGGCGGAAGACTGGACCTGCACCTTCAGCGTTGGGCCCGGACACTATTACTTCCACCTCAAGGACTGCAACAACGTATACACGACCGACCGCGATGAATACGCAAAGCTCGACTCCACTCTCGCGATAAGGCTGGTGGGGAACAAGGCATATCTCGCCGTCGGGGCCTACAAGAAGGGCTATACCTACGAACTGGCGACCCTCGGTCACGCCGATCCCGAAGTAAAGTGGTCGGTCGGCGACACAGAGATACTGGAAGCGGCCACCGGAGCTGTCAGAGGCCTGCAGGCCGGAACATCATCGCTGGTCGTATCAGCGGGCGGGCTATCCGATTCCGTCGACGTCCTGGTCACCGATCTCATCACGCTGCCCGACAGCAACACATACAAGAAGAAGCTGCTCCAGGGCGAGATATATACTCCGGAAGAGGAAGCGATCCTCGACGAGATCCTCTTCTCCAGAGTCGAGGAAGCGGGAGACGCCACCAGGGGAGGGGTCGTAGCCGCGACAAGGTTCCTGACCCTCGAGTTCCCCTACAGAGTCGCGTACTTCTTTGAGAACGGCCGCATGGACCCGTATCAGGGCCCCGGCAGCCACTACTGCGACGGAGAGGGAAGATACTATCACAGAGGCCTCTATCTGACATCCGCAAAGTATGCTGAGCTCGATCCAAACGGCATCAGATACGGCCCTGCACACTGGGGAGCGCTGCTTTACAACTGGGAGGAGAAATACCACTTCAAGCCCGGTCAGAAATACCCCAACGGCCTTGACTGCAGCAGCTTCGTATGCTGGTGCCTCAAGAACGGCGGCTTCGATTTCGGAGACGTCGGCGCCGGTGCGGTGGAGGGACAGTTCGAGCTCTCGGATCTCGGTGAGAAGCTGCCCATAACCACGGAACTGCTCCAGTCCGACAGGATCGCCCCCGGCGACCTCATCTACACGGACGGGCACATGGCTCTCATCGTCGGCATCAGCGACGAGAAGATCTACGTGGCGGAGGCGCTCTTCAACTGCGTCA
>JAFYZY010000123.1 GCA_017548485.1 Oscillospiraceae bacterium
ATCCGGCATCCTGAGAGGTCTGGGAAGCGCTCTGTCCCATCCCTTCCGCATCACTTTGTGCCGAAACAGCCTCAAGACCGCAGCTGCCGCGCTGATCGCGGGATGGACCTGCGCAGCCGTTATCCAGTCCGGCAATAAGGATATGAGGCCGGGAGCGGAACACGGTTCCGCGAGATGGGGAAGACCGCGCGAGGTAAACAGAAGATACAGAGGAAAGAAAGGAGAGGGAGAAAAGATACTGACGGACGGGGTTTGCATTGGGATGGACAGCAGAAGACACAGCAGGAACCTCAACGTCCTGGTGGTGGGAGGATCGGGATCCGGAAAGACCAGATACTACTGTCTGCCGAATATTCTAAATGCTGAGCAAAACAGTGTCATCGTGCTGGATCCAAAGGGTGAATCGCTGCGGAATACCGGAAACGTGCTGGAGAAGCGCGGATTCGAAGTGAGGGTGCTGGATCTCGTGGATCCGAGGAAGAGCCACTGCTACAACCCTTTCGTGTATCTGAGGACCGACAGCGACCTGCAGAGGCTGGTCACCAATCTGTTCCAGAACACAAGGACCGGAAACGCCAAAACACAGGACCCTTTCTGGGATCAAGCGGCGCAGATGCTGCTGCTGGCGCTCATGTTCTACCTGCACCGGGAGGCCCCGGCGGAGGAGCAGAACTTCGCAACGGTGATGGAGATGATAAGAGCGGGAGACGTAAAGGAGAACAACGACAATTATCTGTCGCCGCTGGATCTGCTGTTCGAGAGGCTGGAGATGAGGGATCCGGATCATATAGCGCTCAAGTACTACCGCAGCTACCGCTCCGGTTCCGCCAAGACGCTCAAATCCATCCAGATAACGCTGATGTCGAGACTGGAGAAGTTCAATCTGGAGTCCATAGCGGCGATGACGGCATGCGACGAGATGGAGCTTAATAAGGTCGGAGAGAGGAAGACGGCCGTATTCGCGGTGATACCCGACGACGACAGCTCCTTCAACTTCCTGGTGGGGATGCTGTACACCCAGCTGTTCCAGCAGCTCTACTACAGAGCGGACAGCATGTACGGAGGAAGGCTGCCGGTGCACGTTCACTTCATAATGGACGAGTTCGCGAACGTGGCGCTTCCGGATCAGTTCGAGAAGGTCCTGTCTACCATGAGGTCCAGAGAGATATCAGTCTCAGTGATCCTGCAGAATCTGTCCCAGCTCAAGGCTCTCTTCGAGAAGCAGTGGGAATCAATAGTCGGCAACGCAGACGAGTTCCTGTATCTCGGAGGCAACGAGCAGTCCACCTACGAATACGTCTCAAAGCTGCTGGGAAAGGAGACGATAGACGTGAGGAGCATGGGAAAGAGCAGCGGAGGAAAGGCGTCCTGGTCGGAGAACTGGCAGAGATCGGGCAGAGAGCTCATGACTCCGGACGAGGTAAGGATGATGGACAACAGGCATGCGCTGCTCTTCATAAGGGGTGAGAGACCGGTGATGGACCTCAAATACGACCTGAAGAAACATCCCGTTTACCGCTTTACGGCGGACGCGGGACAGGAGCCTTACGTCTATGGCAGAGATCTCATGAGCGGGGCGTCCGTCCGCACTGTAGGGATCAGAAAGATTAAAGAGGAGGAAAATGAAAAGAAAAGGCAGAAGAAGGAAAAGGACCTGCTCATATTCACGGAGGAGGAATTCGGGCAGGCTGTCGCAAAGAAGATCGCAGATGAAGAGAAGGAGGAACAGGCATGAAGAAGAAGATATGTGTTTTGACTGCCGCGGTGATATGCGCAGCTGCGGCTCCCGCGGTATATGCCGCAGGTGACCCGATAGAGGTGGTGAGGAATCTCAGCGAGTTCATATTCGGGATGATCAGGGCGGTGGGAGTCATCCTGCTCGGCTGGGGAATAGTTCAGGTGGGACTGTCGGTGCAGAGCCACGATCCGTCCCAGAGATCCAACGGGTTCATGACGCTGGCGGGAGGAGTGATAATAACCTTCACAAAGGAGATACTGGACCTGATAACCGGAGGATGAGGACTCAACTGAGATTAGAAAAAACTCAAAAATCAAGTTATTTACGAGTCTGCCGGAAAAGGGTATCATCGTATTGCGGACCGCGGAAACGATAAACAAAGGAGAAAACACAATGGATAATCTCAGGATCGGTCAGTACATCCAGCATCTTCGCAAGTCAGCCGGCATGACCCAGAAGGAACTGGCGGACAGACTGAACATCTCTTTTCAGGCAGTGTCGAAATGGGAGAACGGAGATTCTCTTCCCGATACCGGCATACTTGCCGAACTGTGCAGCATACTGCACACCACCGCGGACAAGCTGCTCAACGGAGGAAATCTGGCTGCCGTGGACCGCAGACCGATGCATCTCGACGACGTAAAGAAAGGTTTCGAGTGCATCGAGAAGATAGGCGAGCTGTTCGGAGAGGAGAGCACCTTCTACCAGGGCATGATAGAAGGGATCAATAAAAAGATGAACATAGATCTCGTCAGCTATCTCAGAGTGCCCGCCACAAGGGAAGTAATGTACGCGGAAGTGCTCATCCAGGGAATCTTATCCGGCAGGACCGTTGATATGGCCGAGATAGAGGAGGATTTCAAGA
>JAFYZY010000003.1 GCA_017548485.1 Oscillospiraceae bacterium
AGCAGCTTCCTTCATTTTCTTCTCAACATTGACAGCAGCCTCTTTGGCAGCTTCCTTGTTGGAGACTTTCTCACCGGTGGCTGCAGCGACTATCTTTTTTTCTTTCTTTTCAGCCATGTTCGAATACCTCGATTTTATTTGTGATACGGATTGAAAACTACTTTTCAATTATATCATTATTCCGCTGATGAGCAATAATTATCGTTGATAGGGATTTCTTGACATTAACATCATTTAGGTTGATAATTTATGCAACAAATCCAAAAAACAATGATTATGGAGAAAGAATAATATGGATATCAAATCACTTACCAACACTCTGCTTGGCGAAGAGAGCCTTGAAGGCGTATCCAGAGCGACCGGCGCATCCACCGGAGACGTTCTCAATGTTCTGGCAGCTGCGCTTCCGTCCCTCCTTTCCGGAGCCAGCGCACAGGCCAACACAGCGTCGACATCGACCGGATTTGCAAATGCTCTTCAGAGCCATGCGGCCAGCGACACCAGCAACCTGCTCGGGTTCCTGAGCAATGCCGACCTTAAGGACGGCAATGCCATCATTTCTCACCTGCTCGGCTCCCAGCAGCAGACCACCACACAGCAGATCGCACAGCAGACCGGCGTTTCCAAGAAACAGACCGGACTGATCCTCGCCTGCATCGCTCCGCTGCTCATGAGCCTTCTCGGAAAATCTTCCCAGAGCCAGACGAACAGCACCAACGTAACGACATCTGCAGCCAGCAGCCTGATGAGCAGCCTGCTCGGCGGCGGCCAGTCCTCGATGCTGACAAGTCTTCTCGGAGGCATCCTCGGAGGAAGCCTCGGCGGACAGCAGACACAGGCGCAGACACAGACCATCGCTCAGCAGCAGACCGCAACACAGCAGACATCTTCTTTCAACCCGCTAAGTCTTCTCAGCGGACTTCTTGACGTCAATCCCAACAGGTTCATGCCCGGAGATGACGAAGAAGAGAAATAAGAGAAAACAACAGTAAACAGCTCCGGAAGGCCGGATCTCAAGTTTATATTGATCGAGAAAGGATATTACCATGGGAAAATTCGTAGTATTCAAAGGCAAGAACGACCAGTTCCGCTTTAACCTGAAGGCGGGCAACGGCGAAGTCATCGCCACCAGCGAAAGCTATTCCAGCCTTGCCGCGTGCAGGAACGGCATCGAGAGCGTCAGAAAGAATGCTCTTGCTCCCGTAGAAGATCAGACTGCAGGCGAGGAGCTCAAGAATCCGAAGTTCGAGCTTTATCAGGATAAGGCCGGCGAGTATCGTTTCCGCCTCAAAGCGGCCAACGGTGAAATCATCGCCGTCGGCGAGGGCTATACGACAAAGGCGAACTGCAAGAACGGCATCGCTTCCATCGGCAGGAATGCTCCCGATGCGGAAGTCGTAGAAGAAGACTGATCTTGATACAGAACACAAAAGAGGCTGAAGGAATCGTTCCTTCAGCCTTTTCTCATGCATTGCAACGGAGACCTGGTCAGGCAGATTAGTAACAGAACGCTGTCAGATCCTTCTCATCGCGGTAGAATCAAGCGATCCTGCTGCGTCGCTGATCTTGCTTATGGCGTCTTCTATGAGAGAAGAAGTAGACATATCCTTCACTCCGGCTATCAGAGTTTCGCACCTGTTGAGAGGTATAAGCACACGTATGGCGCTGCTCTGCCCAACTGCCTTGGCCATGGAGGGGGTGACTTCTCCCATAAGGGCGTCAGCAAGGACGATGCCGACCGGGCCGACGATGATATCCGCGTTTCGGCATCCTACGATTACGGCATTTTCTCCCGTGGCAGCGGTAACTCCCGGGTTTTTAAGCATATTTGTTGTGGCCGCGCTGTTTGTGCCGACAGCGTGGATGGATGCATCGGGAAATCTGGTGGAGATGGAACGGATCAGTTCTCTTCCGAGATTTCCTCCCTGTCCGTCTATAACGAGAATACGCATGGATCCTCCAATGAAAAATGTAAATGATATCTTGGTCTATTGTACCACAAATCAGGAAAGGCAAAGAGAGAATCAAAAAACGCCCGGCAGGGCGTTTTTTCTTGTTCACTGATCCGGGCCAAAAGTTTCCAGATGATGTTTTATAGCCTGAAAAGCCTCGTCGCTTATCACATGCTCTATCCGACAGGCGTCGTCCACAGCGCATCGCTGCTCGACCCCCAGCGAAGTAAGGATCCTTGACAGAACCTGATGTCTCTCGTAGATCTTCTCTGCGATGGAGCGGCCCTGCTCGGTAAAGGCTATATATCCGTTGCCGCCGACTACGATATAACCTTCGGAACAGAGTTTACCGACGGCCCGGCTGACGGACGCCTTGGAGTAGCCGAGTCTTGACGCGATGTCGGTCGCTCTGACAATATTCTTTTCCTTGCCTAGTACCAGGATAGTTTCAAGATACATCTCGCCGGATTCTCTCATGTGCTGACACCTTCTTTCTCTTCATCATGCTAAGGCATAAACAGAAGAAAGTCAAGTTACCTACAGATAACTTCCTGTAAGAACATTCTAAAAAAGGCGATTGTACAGACAGTGAACAGCAGCGTAAATCCATCTAAAACAAAGAAAAACAGAAAGATATATTGACATGTTAGCCGGCGCTAACTATAATAGTTCACGGTTAGCAATGGGTAACAAGTGCTGACAGAAGGAGGTTCTGAATGATGCCGTTGGGTTACGCGACTGCAGGAGAAGACAATGTCATAGTCCGCGTAGGAGGCAGTCCGGATGTAAAAAAACACCTGGAAGACATGGGGTTCGTCACAGGAGGGATCGTCCGTGTCGTCACGGAGATGGGTGGGAATCTGATAGTTGATGTTAAGGATACAAGGATAGCGATCAGCCGTGAGATGGCTCAGAAGATAATGATCTAGCAGGAAAGGAAAAGGAAAAATGAAGACTCTCAGAGATGTAAACATCGGAGATACCGTCAAAACCGTGAAGCTCCACGGAGAAGGTGCTGTCAAGCGCAGGATCATGGACATGGGCATCACCAGAGGTACGGAGATCTATGTGCGCAAGGTCGCACCGCTTGGAGACCCTATCGAAGTAAATGTCCGAGGATATGAACTTAGTATCCGCAAGGCAGATGCAGAGATGGTGGAAGTCGAGTGACAGGAGAAAAGATCGATTATGCAAAGCAGTTAGTCTCTACTAACTGCATCAAGAGAAAAAGTGAGGAAATCAAATGAGTATCAGAATTGCTCTTGCGGGAAACCCGAACAGCGGCAAGACTACGCTGTTCAACGCATTGACCGGATCGAACCAGTTCGTCGGAAACTGGCCTGGCGTCACGGTGGAAAAGAAGGAAGGAAAGCTTAAGAAGCACGATGATGTTATCATCACCGACCTTCCGGGCATCTATTCCCTATCTCCCTATACCCTGGAGGAGGTAGTCGCGAGAAACTACCTTATTGAGGAAAAACCTGATGCGATCCTCAATATCGTGGACGGGACAAACCTTGAGAGGAACCTCTATCTGACGACACAGCTTACGGAGATCGGCATCCCGGTGGTTGCCGCAGTAAACATGATGGACGTCGTCAGAAAGAACAATGACAAGATCAATATCAAGGAACTGTCTCGTCAGATGGGATGTGAGTTCGTTGAGATCTCCGCTTTGAAGGGAGAAGGCGTTCAGGAAGCTGCGGAGGCAGCCATCAGGGCGGCGAAGGGAGGAAGGACGATCCCCCAGCACAGGTTCTCCGGAGTAGTGGAACATGCTCTGGCGCATATCGAGGAGGCGGTTCTCCATGATATGCCGGAGGAAAGACAGAGATGGTATGCAGTAAAGATCTTCGAGAGAGATTCCAAGGTCCTGGAGGAGCTCAACATACCTGCAGAGACCATGGCACACATAGAGACCGATATCTGCAATGCGGAGAAGGAACTTGATGATGACGCCGAGAGCATTATCACCAACGAGCGATATGTATATATAGGATCAATTATCATGTCCTGCCTTAAAAAACACAGCGACTCCAAAATGACGGTATCCGACAGGATAGACAAGGTCGTCACCAACCGCTGGCTCGGACTGCCGATCTTCGCACTGGTCATGTTCCTTGTCTACTATCTGTCAATGGCGCCGAATGCTATCGGTACAAGACTGACGGATTGGGCCAATGACGGCCTGTTCGGAGATGGATGGCATCTTTTCGGAATAGGCTCTGCCGCATATGAGGAAGTTGCGGAAGAATACGGCGACGCTTTCAATGTTATCGACGCCTTTGTCGGTGTGGAAGAAGACGCCGACATGGAATCGATCAAAAAGGCAGTCGCAGATGTAGCGCCGGGATCGACAGCTGAATATGTCATAGAAGATGAAGAGACTCTGGCGACGGAAGAAGTCACTTATACTTATGAGCAGCTTCAGGAAGCGGAGAAAGTATTTGAGAAGTATGACGCAGAGGAGCCCGATCCGGCAGATTACGGTGTGTGGGTCCCCGGTATTCCCGGGCTTATCGAGAGCGGACTTGATGCTGCCGAAGTGGCCGGCTGGCTGAAAGGACTGATCCTCGACGGCATCGTCGCAGGTGTCGGCGCAGTCCTCGGCTTCGTACCGCAGATGCTGGTGCTGTTCCTGCTGCTCGCTTTCCTTGAATCCTGCGGATATATGGCCAGGATCGC
>JAFYZY010000124.1 GCA_017548485.1 Oscillospiraceae bacterium
GACAGATGCTGGAAGTGTCGGCGTCCGACCCGGGATTCGCCAGGGATATAGAGGCCTGGTGCAGGAGCACCGGCAACACCCTGGTAAGCAACGAGGTCAGAAACGGGCAGTATGTGGCCTCGATCCGCCGCGGAACTGAGGATCAGGAAGCCGGCGCTGTGAAAACTTCGGGACCGGATAAGAACGGCAAGACCATCATCGTCTTCGACGGGGATTTGGACAAGGTGCTGGCCAGCTTCGTGATCGCTAACGGCGCGCTCGCAATGGGAAGACCGGTGACCATGTTCTTCACATTCTGGGGACTCACGGCACTTAGGAAGACTGAGAACGTCAAGGTCAAAAAGAATCTCATAGAGAAGATGTTCGGCTGGATGCTGCCAAGAGGCGCCGGAAAGCTCAAACTGTCCAAGATGAACATGGGCGGCATGGGAACCGCCATGATGAAGGGAATCATGAAGGACAAGAACATAGATTCCCTGGAGACCATGATGAAGAAGGCCATGGAGAACGGAGTAAAGATCATCGCCTGCTCCATGAGCATGGACGTCATGGGTATCCGTCCGGAAGAACTGATAGACGGAGTCGAGATCGGAGGCGTCGGCACGTACCTCGGAGCCGCGGAAGATTCCGACGTCAACCTCTTCATCTGATATCTGAAAGAAAGAAGATCATATTCAATGAAAACGATCAGAAACACATGGCAGAAGTGGTTCGGGAAACTGCTTAGGTACTGCAGGAGATTCAGCGACTTTCTTCCTCTTGCTTCCGTACTGTCGTTCGTGCTCGCTGTAGCGGGAACGCTGCTGAGCGCACTGATCCTGAAGCTCCCTTTGTTCGAGAACATGTTTGACGCCGTCGCCAAGGGCGACGACAATGTGCGGACGTTCCTGTGGGACTACGCCGCTTTTCTCGGAATATGGATCGTCATTCTGCTGGTCATGTGCAGAAGACCGAACAGGCCCATGTTCCGGCTTCTCAAACCGAAGAAGAACACTCTCAGGCATATAGCGCTTGGGATCCTGCTTGGATTCGGTTCCAACTCGTTCTGCGTGCTGATGTCAGCTCTTATGGGAGACATCAAGCTGTATTACGCAGGTGTCGATGATCCGTGGCCTCTCATCGCTTTCATAGTATTCATATTCGTTCAGTCCGGGGCTGAGGAGCTCATTGACAGAATGTATCTGTACTCGAAACTCAGAAGGAGATACAAGTGGGCTGCGGTCGCGATCCTGGCGAACTCCCTGGTGTTCGCCCTTATGCACCGCGGAAACGACGGCTTCACCTTTATCGCCGGTACCCAGATATTCCTGGTCGGCCTGCTGTTCTCTCTGTTCATGTACTGGTACGACGGGCTGTGGATCGCGATGACGTATCACGCGTCATGGAACTTCTGCCAGAGCGTGTTTTTCGGGCTTCCCAACAGCGGGATCGTGTCGTCATATTCGGTATTCAAACTTGACGCGGCATCAGCCGAGAACGGTTTCTTCTACAACGTCGATTTCGGCGTCGAGGGGAGCGTCGGAGCCGTGCTCCTGTTCGTTATCGAGATCGCTGTCGTGATCTTCCTGAACAGGAATAAGCCTGAAAAGAACGACATCTGGAGGCAGATGGACGAGCAGTACGAAAAGAATAACTATATAACAGCGGAGGTAACAAATGAAAACGTATGAACTGATAATCCAGATCCAGCAGCCGTCCTGCGGAGGCAAAGCGCCTTTCCGCAACGAGTTCAGGACTGTTGCTACAGACGATCCTGTCGCATATGTAGAAAAACAGGAGCCGGGCGGGAAACTGGAAGTCACTTATCCCGATGAAGGAACGGTCGTCGTGACAACGATGCGCAACCAGGCCAGAGTCGTATACGAGTTCAGCGAAGACTGAAAAAGGAGGACTGTCATGAATCCCTATTATCCGAAGCTTCTGTCTCCTCTGCAGATAGGAGATGTTATCCTCAAGAACAGGATGATCTGCCCTCCGTCACAGCCCTATCACGCGCAGGCAGGAGAGACATGGCCTTCCGATACGCTTATAGAGTGTTACGCTGAACGTGCGAGAGGCGGAGCAGCTATAGTGACCTGTGACGGAAACCAGTTCGGAAAGATCTGGAAGGGATCCAACGGGTGGGATTCCTCCGATCCCGACTCATGGACCTATATGGCGCAGATGGCTGACGCAGTTCATTTCTACGGCGCCAGAGCGCACGGAGTCATCATGGTGTTCCCGGAAGGCATAGACGGGGTGCCTGTATTCGAGCCGGATCAGGAAAAGCTTCCGGCAGATACCCTGTATCATCTCATTGACAAGTATTCCGACCTGGCAAAGTATATGGCGGACTGCGGCTTCGACGGGACATACATCCATATGTCCTACAAGATGGTGCTGACCGGTCAGCTCATGTCGCCGATCATGAACAAGCGCACTGATGAGTTCGGCGGCAGTTTTGAGAACCGCACCCGTTTTGCCCTTGAGCTCTGCAGGAAGATCAAGGAGAAATGCGGAAAGAACTTCCTGATAGAAGCTTCCGTCTCAGGCCATGAGGATGACCCGAACGGATGGACACTGGACGATACTGTTGCTTTCGCCAAGGCAGCCGAGGGACTGATAGACATACTTACCATCCGATCGATGGAGATAGACAATCAGCATCCCACGGGTTTTGCAAAGAGCCGCACGCCTTTCCTGTATATGGCTGATTACGTCAAGAAAGCCGGAGTGAAGCAGGCGATAGCCGCCTCAGCAGGTTTCTTCAGACCGGATGACTGCGAGAGCGCGCTGGAAGCAGGAAGTGCCGATCTCATCTCGATGGCAAGAGCGTATATATCCAACCCGAACTACGGCAGGCTGCTTTATGAAGGAAGAGCTGAGGACATCATTCCGTGTCTGAGATGCAATAAATGTCACAGCCCCAATCACAATCTGTCGGTCTGCGTAGTAAACCCGAGATTCGCCTCCGAGAAGACGATAGACAGGAGAAATATTCCTGTGACACGCGAGAAGAAAGTGGCAGTCATAGGCGGCGGCCCCGCAGGTATGAAAGCAGCCGTTGAGCTCGCGGAACGGGGACATAAAGTGACGCTGTTCGAGAAGAGCGGCAGGTTGGGCGGCATGATGAATCACAGCCGCTATGCGGCATTCAAGTGGCCGATGAAAGACCTTCTGGAATGGTTCGAGAGGAAGATCGCCGCGAATCCCGGAATAACAGTTGAACTTAATTGCGAACCGGATCCCGGATGGCTGGAGAAACAGGATTACGATGTGGTTATCGCAGCTACAGGTTCCAAACACGTGATCCCGCCGATCCCGGGAATAGGGAACGCAAGACCTGCCGTGGACGTCTACGGGGATGAAGACAGTGTCAGCGAAGACGTGGTCATCATCGGAGGCGGAGAAGTCGGTGTCGAGACAGGACTGCATCTCGCTCAGAAAGGGAAGAGAGTCACTGTCATCGAGATGAAGGACATAGTGGCGGAAGAAGCCAAAAGAGGTCACTACTACGGTATGTTCCTTGCCGCTGTAAGAGAGTATGAGGATTCTCTTAAGATCATTCTCAAAGCGACATGTACGGAGGTGGGAAAAGATCAGGTGACGTATACCGACGAGAACGGGGAAGAGCATATCCTCAAAGCCGGTACCGTGCTGCTTGCCGCAGGCATGAAGTCCGACGTCGGCGGCGCGGCAAGATACATGAATTGCGGCAGACAGTTCTATCACATCGGAGACTGCGATGAGATGGGGGATCTGCAGACTGCATTCCGCAGCGCATATATGATCAGCCATACGATCTGAAGTTTCACATATCATCTGCAAATAGAACAGGCGCCGGCCCTGGATCGGGTCGGCGCCTTCTGCTGTGTGCCGGGCATGTTCCGATTCTAGCTGGTGAAAGTCCAGCCACAGGTAGTTACCGCCAAGTGTAGCGAACCACAAGCCGGTGCCAGCAATGGCAACGGGGGAGGAAGTGGAGTAGCAAAACCGAGGAGCCTACGA
>JAFYZY010000125.1 GCA_017548485.1 Oscillospiraceae bacterium
CAGCGTTTCCAGTTCGATGTCTTCGCTCCATGGATTGCCGCTCTGAAGATCATCCGGTCTGAAATAACGCAGTGACTCAAGTCCGCCTCCCTGAGCCTTTGGGTCGACGACCGGAACGGTGATCTTCGGCAATTCTCCCGGGACGACAGGATCTGTCTCTCCTCCCGGATCAACAGGAGTCACATCTCCTCCTCCATGGGGAGTCGTATCATCAGGGTTCACCGGCGTGGTTTCCCCTCCCGGATCCACGGGAGTCGTTTCACCTCCGGGTCCGACCGGAGCCGGTCCCTTGGGGCGGTTGATCAGATACATGCCGCCAATTATCAGACAAAGGCACGCAGCTGCGGCAGCCCATCTTATCCAAACCGCCTTTCCGGTCCTTCCCTTTGACGGCGCAGCCTCTTCTATATATTCTTCATCCACCCGTTCAAGGGCGTACAGGATGCGTGTCTCCTTCACAGCTCAACACCTTCCTTCTCCAGTAATTGCTTCAGCTCGTTCCTGGAACGCAGCAAAGACATCTTCACCTTGCTCTCTGATACCGAAAGCTCTGCCGCGATCTGCCTGACAGAACAGAAGTACCAGTACCTCTTCATAAAGATCTTCCTTTTTTCTGCGCTCATAGACGCAAGAAAGCCATTGATCAGGTCCGTCAGTTCACTGTCATCGACGATGCGCTCCGTGCTGTCTGAAGCCGGGATGCAGTCCTGCAGCTCGTCCAGAGCAAGAGCGACCTGTCCCGATCCGCGTTTCTGTGCCGTATTCCTCTCCCATCTGTTCAGCGACAGGTTGCGGGTGATCCTGCCGAGAAATGCCGCCAGCCTGTCCGGTCTCTGTTCCGGCATGGAATTCCATGCGTGCAGATAAGTCTCGCTTACGCATTCTTCACTGTCTTCGTTGTTGTGAAGGATGTTGTAGGCGATGGAATAACAGTATCTGCCATATTTGTTTCTAGTCTCAGATATGGCTTTTTCAGAGCGGGCCCAGTACAGATCCACGATCCGGCTGTCTTCCATGATCCTGTTCCTTCTTTCTGCGATGAAGCTTCTTCACCTATATAGACCGGAAAAATGTTAGAAACGTCACACCAGACCTCAGACATCTTTCTTCCCGGTCAATTGAGACTGCTGTGATCAGTTGCAGAATCTTCTTATTGTTCTGCAAACAATATACCTGCTTCGGATCTCTCATGATCAAATCTCTGCACAGTTCATTTCCTTTTCGAGATCGTGTTGCGACTCTCCAATGTGAATTGTCAGACATAACTGCAGAAAAGTCACGCATCTTTATTTGCGTGACTTTCTCTCTTTGACTTTTCCTTCTTTTAGTTATAGTATCGGCCATCACCAAGGATCATCCGCCTTCGAAATACTCGTCGAGAGCGTTTGAGACAGCATGTAGTGTGAAGCAGTCATATCCGTCTACAGTAATCAGCCCGTTATCAAGAAAAGCTATCTGTGCAGTACTTCCGTCTTTTTTAACTACAGAAAATGTATACAGCCATCCGCCCTTTTTCGTGTTTTTGATTTGGCTGCTTTTCAGATCAAGCGAGTTGATCATCTCGATGAACCTGTCAATCTGAGGCTCGGACAGTTTAACTGTCCTGACAGGAACTGATACAACTGACGTCGCACTTACCGCTGATATCTCCGACCTGTCAAGCTGAACAGGCTCATCGCCGAGTATCATGTAAGCCAAAGCAAAGCGGAACTTTACTGCAGCCGCGATGACAAGAAGAACAGTGATGATAACAATCTTTTTCTTATTCATATCAATCCCTCTCAAGATCAGAAGTCACTGTAGAGATCCTGTAATTCTTAATGTCTTTTTCTTCTTTCAACTGCCAGGACTGCTATAAGAATTGCGTTGCCTTTCTTCATAAAGATACACTCGTTCAGTCAGCAGAGTCCAGACAGATGACAGGATCGTATCCTTTTATATAACAATCCTTGATTCAATTATATTACATCAACAGCAGCACAGAAAAAACTGCGCTGCTGTTATCAATATCATATGAGATCAGTCAGTAAACAAAGGACTGTTCATATATGTTGCAAGGTAGTCTTCCGGATCGGCCTTTTCGCCGTCAACGAATATTCTGAACTCAAGGTGAGCTCCGAGATCGTCTGCCTTTTCACCGATATATCCGATAACATCTCCTTTGGCGACAATCTGCCCAAGCTGGACTTCGACATCAAGAAGGTGGCAGTAGACAGTCGTTATTCCGCCTCCGTGTGACAGTATAAGGTATGTTCCCCAGTCATCGTCGTGTCCGTATGCCGTGACGACGCCCATGTAGGCTGAAATAGCTTCCATTCCCGGATGAGAGATGAAATCGACTGCATAGTCATCGCCGGGTACTCTCCACACATTCAGACATTTCCCTACGGGCCAGCTCATATCCCTTTCATCTCCGGTGACGGGTACAGGCATCCCTTCCGGAATCGAGGAAGTATCAATCTCACCATATACAGGCTCAGCTTTTGCCGGTTCCGTATTTTCCGTATCTGTTATCTCATGTATCACAGATACGCTGTCAACACTTCCGCTGATAAACTGATCTCTGGGAACAGCATATATCACCTGTTTGCTGCCTCTAGCGGTGAAATAGATAGTAGAGTCGGTTTCCGCGAACACTACGGAATCTCCGGGTATCCTTGCGTCGGAAGTCGCAAAGACCTGGTCGTAAGATACTGCCGTACCGTTCTCCGCGTCAACTACGCAATAATGAGTCGTTCTGTACACAGGCCACCCGTCGTCAGTCTTTATCCGACCGCCTTCCATCTCGAACTCGCAGTAACCGAGTGCGAAGTGTGTATCGTCCAGGGGTTCTCCGAGTGTGATCCATTTTATAGTTCTGTTGGGCTCGTCCATCAGGAACTCGGGCACGACAGTAAGCTCCTTCGTTGTTTCCTTGCCCGTGCCAAGATTGTAAATGTGGGTCACGAATCTGTCGCCTTCCCAGGTCATAGACAGGATGTTGTGACCGGAATAATAAGTCACATAAGGCAGATCTGCTTCCATCAGCAGCTCGGTCTCTCCTGTCTCTATGTCGAACAGGTCGAATCTGTAGCTGCTGTTCGGTGAGAAAGCGTCATTCTGCTGAGTCCCGCTAACTTTCCCGGTGCGAAATACTATACAGTTGTTGAATCCGCCGATAACTGTTTGATCATTATCAAAGGTATAGACCGTCTTAGCTGTTCCTGCGTCAACATCGATCTCGACCAGCTCCCTTGATTCTCCTTTTCGAAGAGGAATGTACAGTTTGCTTCCCTTTGTCTGGATATAGTTTCTGTCGAAGTAATCCTGAACATATCC
>JAFYZY010000126.1 GCA_017548485.1 Oscillospiraceae bacterium
ATCTCATCGAAGAACTGGATGGAGGAGGGATTCTCCTTGGTGTAAGGAGTCCATGTGGGCATCGGCGTTCCATCCTTGTCGTTTCCGTTGGGATCGCCGTTCTTGGCGAAGTTGGTCCAGTAGTTGCACATCCTGCGCGCAAGATCGAAGTGATGACCGTCGAAAGGCCTCCAGCACTTCATCAGCGTCTCAAACTCAAACCAGAGGTCTGAGCTGTGGAAAGCGCCTGCGTCGTCACCGGGAATGGTGGGACCGAACACGTAGGTGAAGAACTTCCTGCCCTGCTCGGCAGCGACTTCATCGAAGATCTCGTTTCCGAGCCACATCTGGCTGACGGATGCGTTCCTGTAGTAATCGCCAGGCATCGCCTTGACAAGTTTCCTGTAATCCTCCGCGTACTCGCCGAAGGAAGCGTCGATCCAGCGGTCGACTTTGGTGACTTCATCGACCTCTTCCACAGCGGCAGCCTCGCCGGAAGCGTTGAACGCGAACATCTGCTGTGTCCTTGCGTCGCCGTCCGGTTCCACGAGGAACTCGTCCTTGGTATTGCCTACCATAAAGGTGTCTACATGGATGTCGCCGTCCTTGATGGCCTGGTCATAGGGCTTGGTGATGACTTTGCCGTCGACACAGTATCCCCATCTCAGGAACGATTCGTTGAATTTCTCGGATATGTATTTACCGTCAAGGGCTCTGGCTTCTTCCAGGGAGCTTACGCCCAGTTCCTTGAAGAACGCCTCACCGAGCTTCTCCTGATCCTCGAGGGTGAGAGTGATCCTGGGGTTCGGACGCACGGGATAGGTGAATCCCATGGCGCCGATGGATTCAACTATGCCCTTCTGGAACATTCCTTTGTCCATGGGCATGAGCATGTGGGCAAGAGTGCTGCTGCCGCCGGCTGACTGACCGAAGACGGTGATGTTCTCCGGGTCGCCGCCGAAGTTGGCGATATTGCGCTTTACCCAGGCGATGCCTGCGCTCTGGTCCTGGAACCAGAAGTTAGCGGGGCGGTCGGGGTTCTCAGCGGTGACTTCAGGATGGGCCAGAAGTCCGAAGACGTTCACTCTGTAGCCGATGGAGCAGAGAATGACGCCGCGGGACGCTATGCGCTCGCCGTCGAATTCCATCTCATGCGGATAACCTTCCTGCAGGCCGCCGCCGAAGATCCATACCATGACGGGAAGTTTCTCGTCAACGGTTTTGGCAGGGGTCCAGATGTTGATCCTAAGGCAGTCTTCTCCCATTGGGACTTCCGGATCCACGTGCCATTCCTTGGAATAGAATTTCTCGGGGTCGGCGCCGGGTACGCGCTGCATCGGGATGGGGCCGAACTCGGAGCAGTCTCTCACGCCTTCCCAGGGTTCTGCGGGCTGAGGTGGACGCCAGCGGTTCTTGCCGGCCGTGGATGCTGCGAAGGGGATGCCTTTGTAGACGGTGATCCTGGCGTCGGTTCCCACAACGCCGCGGACCAGACCGGTCTCGGTCTTTGTTGTGCGCAACATAACAGTTTTGCCTCCTTTTTAACAATATGATTTCTAATCAAATAATATCGTCTGAAAGAATCGGAATCAATGCCGGTATGGTATGGGTGAACAGAAAAAGAAGCGGGGGCTAACGCCTCCGCTTCTGATAGGATCATGTATTATGCCTGTACTCTTCTGGGGTTCTTGATCTCAGCCTGCGCTGCTGCGAGGCGGGCGATCGGTACACGGAAGGGTGAGCAGGAAACATAGGTGAGTCCGATGCTGTGGCAGAACTCGATGGATGTCGGGTCGCCGCCGTGCTCGCCGCAGATTCCGAGTTTGATGTCGGGACGTGTCTGCTTGCCGAGCGCAACAGCTGTCTTCATGAGACGGCCTACGCCATCCTGGTCGAGGTGTGCGAACGGATCGAGCTCATAGATGTTCTTGCCGTAGTAGTCGTTGAGGAATTTTCCTGCGTCGTCGCGGGAGAATCCGAAGGTGTACTGTGTGAGGTCGTTGGTTCCGAAGGAGAAGAACTCTGCTTCCTTGGCGATCTCATCGGCTGTGAGGGCTGCGCGCGGGATCTCGATCATGGAGCCGACCTTGTAATGGAGGGGCTTGCCCATCTTCTCGATGATCGCGTCAGCTGTGTCGCAGACGACCTTCTTGACGTACTGGAGCTCCTTGATCTCGCCGACCAGCGGGATCATGATCTCGGGGGTGACGTCCATCCCGGTGCGCTCCATGACTGCATATGCGGCCTGGATGACAGCGGTGGTCTGCATCTCTGCAAGCTCGGGATAGGAGACGGCCAGACGGCAGCCTCTGTGGCCCATCATCGGGTTGAACTCGTGCAGGTTGTTGATGGTCTGATAGACTTCCTCAACGGGCAGGTTCATTGTATTGGCGAGGTTCTCGATATCCTCGGGGTTGGTGGGCACGAACTCATGGAGAGGCGGATCCAGGAAGCGGATGGTAACGGGCTTGCCCTGCATCACTTCGTAGAGCTGTTCGAAGTCGCCCTGCTGCATCGGGAGCAGCTTGGCGAGAGCGACCTTGCGCTGTTCTGTGGTCTTGGAAACGATGAACTCACGGATCGCCGCGATGCGGTCGGTCTCGAAGAACATGTGCTCTGTGCGGCAGAGGCCGATGCCTTCTGCGCCGTACTCGAATGCCTGCTTGGCATCGGCGGGCGTATCGGCATTGGTGCGGACGCCAAGGGTGCGGACTTCGTCAGCCCAGCCCATGAAGCGGCCGAAGTTGCCGGACAGGGAAGCGGGAACGGTGGGGATGGCTTCGAGGTAGATGTTGCCGGTGCTGCCGTCGAGGGAGATGTAGTCTCCGCGGTTGACACGGTGACCGAACACTTCGAAGTATCCTTCTTCGTCATGCATGTTGATGTCGCCGCATCCGGAGACGCAGCAGGTTCCCATGCCGCGGGCAACGACTGCCGCGTGGGAGGTCATACCGCCGCGGACGGTGAGGATTCCCTGGGAGACATGCATTCCTTCGATGTCTTCGGGGGAGGTCTCAAGACGGACAAGGATGACCTTGTTGCCCTTGGCTGCCTCTTCGATGGCCTCTTCTGCGGAGAATACTACCTGGCCGCAGGCGGCGCCGGGGGAGGCGGGGAGGGCGGAGGCGACTACTGTTGCCTTCTTGAGGGCATCAGCGTCGAACTGGGGATGGAGGAGAGCGTCGAGCTGCTTGGGATCGACCATAAGAAGAGCTTCTTCCTTGGAGATCATGCCTTCATCCACGAGGTCGCATGCTACGCGGAGAGCAGCGGCGGCGGTGCGCTTGCCGTTGCGGGTCTGGAGCATGTAAAGCTTGCCGTTCTCGATCGTGAACTCCATATCCTGCATGTCGCGGTAATGGTTCTCAAGCCTGTTGGCTATCTCGGAGAACTGCTTGTATACATCGGGGTTGGTCTGAGCGAGCTCATCGATGCTGGAGGGGGTCCTGACGCCGGCGACGACGTCTTCGCCCTGGGCATTCATGAGGAACTCACCGAACAGGCCCTTTTCGCCGGTGGCGGGGTTGCGTGTGAAGGCAACGCCTGTACCGGAGTTGTTGTTGAGGTTTCCGAATACCATCGGCATCACGCTGACGGCAGTTCCCCAGCTGGAGGGGATCTCGTTCATCTTGCGGTAGAAGATGGCTCTCTCATTGTTCCAGGAACGGAAAACGGCCTTAACGGCTCCCATGAGCTGGACGTTAGGGTCCTGCGGGAACTCTTCACCGAGCTCCTTCTTGTAGAACTCGCGGAAGAGCTGGAGCATTTCCTTCAGATCTTCTGTATCGAGCTCGATATCCTGCTTGACGCCCTTCTTCTCCTTGATCTCGTCGATGATGGTCTCGAAGCGCTTCTTGCTGAGGCCCATGACGACGTCAGAGTACATCTGAACGAAGCGGCGGTAGGAGTCATAGACGAAACGTTCGAACTTGGGATCGGAGTTGCCGGCGATGAGTCCGGCGGCGACTTCGTCGTTGATGCCGAGGTTGAGGATCGTGTCCATCATGCCGGGCATGGAAGCGCGGGCTCCGGAACGGACCGATACGAGAAGGGGCTTGGCGGGATCGCCGAGCTTCTTGTCGTTGATCTCTTCGATCTTGTGCAGATACTCAAAGATCTCTGCTTCGATCTCGGGAGCGATGCTCTCGTTATCCTCATAGTAGCGCGTGCAGGCTTCAGTCGAAATGATGAAGCCCTGAGGAACAGGTAAGCCGATGTTTGTCATCTCGGCCAGGTTTGCACCTTTTCCGCCGAGGAGCTCTCTCATGGAGCCGTTGCCCTCGGAGAAGAGGTATACATACTTGTAAGCCATAGAAACCTCCAGAAAATGTATTTCAATTAAATTAACCGCTTTTTAGGCAAACGTAATTATAACAGAATAAACGTGTCAAGACAATAAAAATCAAATGATGTTAAGCGCCTTTTTGCGCGGATATCCGAGGATATGAAAGAGATACGGCGATAATCGCCGCATACGGTTCGATATTGAGTTTTTTGCCGCGCGCAGCGACGCAAATGATGTCAAAAAAGCGGTGGTTCCGGTTGAAAACAGACACCTCAATTGAGATAATATTAGTGTAAGAAAACTAATATGTTCAGACCAACAGCAGAGAGAATAAATACAGGAGAATAAAAGCGTATGAACGTTCACGGCAGTGAAATCAAGCTCTTTACCGGAAACTCGAATCCGGTGCTTGCGCAGGAGATCTCTGATGCTCTCGGGATCCCGCTCGGGAAATGCGATGTCGGCAAATTTACCGACGGAGAGACTTCGGTCTCGGTCTATGAAACAGTCAGAGGCTGCGATGTCTTTGTAATCCAGTCCACCGCTGAACCCACTAACGACAACCTCATGGAGCTCCTTGTCATGATCGACGCATTCAAGAGAGCCTCAGCGGGAAGGATCACCGCAGTAGTACCGTACTACGGTTATGCCAGGCAGGACAGAAAGGCCAAGGGCCGCGATCCGATAACCTCCAAACTCGTGGCGGACATGCTCATGGTAGCCGGAGCAGACAGGATCCTGACGATGGACCTGCATGCGCCGCAGATCCAGGGCTTCTTCAATATCCCGGTCGACCATCTGGTCGGCAGCGCGATACTCGCTCCGTATCTGCTCAAGAAATTCGGAACGGACAATCCCGATCTGGTCGTCATGTCGCCGGACGTGGGATCAATCAACAGAGCCAGGAAATTTGCCGAGTACTTCAACGCCCCGATCGCTATAGTGGACAAACGCAGACCCAAGGCAAACGTCAGTGAAGTCATGAACATCATAGGTGATGTCCGCGACAAGGACATAATCATATTCGACGACATGGTGGACACTGCGGGAACGCTTTACCACGCGGCGTTCGCAATCAAGGAAGCGGGGGCCAGGAGCATAACCGCGACGGCGACCCATCCGGTGCTTTCCGGACCTGCGGTGGAACGCATACAGGAATCTCCGATCGATCAGTTGGTGGTGCTCGATACGATCAACGTACCTGAGAGCAAGCGGATCGACAAGATCACCGTGCTGCCCGCCGGCGGACTGTTCGCGGAAGCGATCGAGCATGTTTATGCTGACAAGCCTATGTCGCCCCTCGTCGACAAGATGGTCGAGACTAAAGCATAAGAT
>JAFYZY010000127.1 GCA_017548485.1 Oscillospiraceae bacterium
AAGAAGCCCACAGTGGTGGAGATGCAGGACGACATCCTGCAGGTGCCCGGGCTCTGAGCGGCGAACTCCAACATGCTCAGGGAGATAATCCGCTACTATGAGATCCCCGTGTACACATCCGCGCGTTTCGCGGGAGTGGATAGCGGAGACAGGCTCAAGGTAAAGATAGACAGAGACGGAAAAGAGCAGGTCATCGAGACCGACAGCGTGGTGATGTCCGTCGGGTATGTCCCGGTGCACACGGTGTCCGACGCTCTCGCGGAAACGGGAGTCCCGGAGGACAGGATCCATGTGATCGGCGACGCCCGCGAGGTAGGGAATCTCATGAGCGTCATCCGCGAGGCCTACGAGCTCTGCTACAGCCTCTGACAGGAGAATCAGAATGAGAAAGATATCCGCAAAAAGGTGCTTTCTTTTAAGCGCTGCAGTCCTTCTGACCGCAGCGCTCGTCATAGCGGGAGGGATCATGCTGTTCGGGAAGAAGACCGTGGGGAAAGCTGTAAAGAAGGAAAAGGTCTGCGATTTCTATTACACGGTGTCCACATCCACGTTCCCGCCTCATTTCCAGAGATACAGGTTCACCGCCGAGGGCGGGAAATATCTGTTCCGGCACGAGACCAGGGAAGGAGACCATATCCCGCTGACGGAGGCGGACACCACAGTCTCTGGCACGCTGGAGCTCACGGAAGAGCAGTGGAACAGGTTCTTTGAACTGCTGGAAGGCGGCACTGTCAGAAACAGGACCGAGAGCCTCGATTCCGGATACAAAGGTCCGTTTCTCTATCTGTACTGGACCGGTGACAGAGGGAAATGCCAGCAGTTCGAGTTCGAATCGTACGGAAAACAGAAGGAGTTCGAAGAGTTCTGTCTGGAACTCAAGGAACTGACGCCCTGAAGCCCGCCCCACATAAGGAGACGACCATGAACGAAGTAAAAGTCTATACCAAAAAGGTACGGTTCCCCGTGTCGGAGGATCTGTACGGCCTTTTCTTTGAGGACATCAACAGAGCCGGCGACGGCGGCATCTATCCCGAGATGATCCGCAACAGGTCCTTCGAGGATTCGCTGATCCCCGGCGGATGCACCGTCGACGAAGAACATCTGGTCTACATAAACAGAGGCGGCTGGCCGGGCTGCTTCAACCACGGTGAGGGAATGGACGAGTGGGCTGAGAAGGTCCCGTACACTCCGATTCCCGGATGGTACTCCGAAGGTGCGGAGATGGATCTGGATCAGGGCGACACCCTCAACGACAAAAGGAAGGCGTCGCTGCTGGTCAGTTTCACACCGGGCGGAAGGATCTGGAACATAGGTTACAGCGGCGTCAGCGTCACGGAAAACGCGTCGTATGACATGATCATGTTCGTAAAGACGGCATATCCGGCGATGCTCAGTATCTCTCTGGAAGGACCGGATGGTGAAGTCTTCTCAAAAGAGAACGTCAGCGCGTCCGGAGGACCCGGATGGCAGAAACTTGAGCTGAGACTCACCTCCGCAGGCACCTGCCATGACGCTAAGACAGTCATCTCATGTCCTGTTGCCGCCGAGGTGAGATTCGGTTACACATCTCTGCTGCCGGAGGATACATTCTGCGGGCACGGTCTCAGAAAGGACATCGTGGAAGCGCTTATGGCGACACACCCTAAGTTCCTGAGATATCCCGGAGGCTGCATCGTGGAGGGCATGAGTCTGGAGACAGCCATGAGATTCTCCAACACCATAGGCGATCCCTGGGAGAGACCTTCCCACAGCCTGATGTGGCACTACAGGACCACCAACGGATTCGGATACCACGAGTTCCTGCAGCTGTGCGAGGATACCGGTATGGCTCCGCTGTACGTGTGCAACGTGGGCATGTCCTGCCAGGCCAGAGTGTCCGAACTGTTTGACGAAGAGACAGTTGATGAGTTCCTGCAGGAGGCCCTGGGAGCGCTGGAATACGCGCTGGGTCCCGCCGACAGCAGGTACGGTGCGATGAGGGCCGCGGCCGGGCATCCGGAACCTTTCTGTATGAAATACTTCGAGATAGGCAATGAGAACCATGGGCCGGAATACAACGAGAGATACGAGAAGTTCTACAAAGCCCTCAAAGAAGCCTATCCCGATGTGATATACATATCCAACACCCACACGGAGCAGGACGGTCTGCCCACCGAGATGGCAGATGAGCACTACTACAGCGCTCCGGAGTTCTTTATGGAGAACGACAACCGCTTCGACTCGTATGACAGGAACGGTCCGGACATATTCCTCGGAGAATATGCCGTCAACGGAGGAAACACGATCGCTTCCATGGAATGCGCGCTGGCTGAGTCGGTGTTCCTGGCAGGGGTGGAACGCAACCAGGATATCGTCAAACTGACAGCATACGCGCCGCTGCTGCAGAACAGCGACTATACCGCATGGAGACCGAATCTCGTGGTGTTCAACAACCATGAGGTGTACGGGATACCTTCCTATCACGCGATATCGCTGATGGCGGAAAACAGGGGAAAGCAGGTGCTGGAGACAGAAACGGTCAGCGGCAGGGTACCGCCCGTGTATTTCGGATCGCCCGGCATCATGTCGTCCCATCCCGGTATCGAGTTCCGCAATGTCAGGGTCAACGGGGAGCCGGTCGGCATCTCGCAGATGGTTTACGGCGGCGTGTCGGAAGAGGACGGAACGTATACGCTCATAAAGGCGGACAATCCCCACCCCATGACGGGGAAGAACCCGGTATGGAACAGCACGTTCGGGGAGTTCATGGCCTCGGGATACTTCCCGGGCATGATCGTTGACGGCAACGTCTGCTGGGCAGTCTTTGATGGCGGAGATCTTGAGGAATACACCTTTGAGGCGGAGATCAGGCTGGATAAGGACGATGACGTGACGCTGTCCGTATGGAACCATCACCCCGAGACCGACGCCGGCTGCAACGAGCCCAAGGACCCGAGATGGAACGTCAGATCCGTGCGCAATCAGGTGTGGCGCATAGAGGGCAGAAAAGGCACCCTGGAGGCGCCTTCCTACAGGCGGAACGGGGATGCGGTTCAGGTCGATCTGGACGTCAGATACGGCGAATTCAATCAATTCCGCATCGTAGCGAAGCATGAGGGCTACGACTGCTTCCTGAACGGCAGGCTCGTCCAGAGCAAGAAGCATACTCTGCATGACACGGTCTACGCGGTGGCGACGGGCGACGGAGACGACCTTATCCTGAAACTGATACGGGTCGGCGAAGCCTCCGATATACGCATTCTGCTGGATTCAGGCGTGCAAAGTGAATATACTTTACAGTCTCTTTCCGCGCCTTTGGACGCCGTAAACTCATTTGAAGACCCGGAAAACGTCTCGGTCAGGACGGTAAAAGCCTGCGGAGCGTCATCCGACTTCGTCTTCCGCGCCGAAGAGAACAGCGTGAACGTCCTCAGGTTCAAAATGATCTGAAAAACGCTTTACAAAAGGAAAAAGAGGAGATATCAGGTGCCATTCGAGATAATCAGAAACGATATAACGAGAGTCAGAGCGGACGCCATAGTCAATACGGCCAATCCCTATCCCGTTGTGGGAGCGGGGACCGACACCGCCATACATAAGGCCGCCGGACCGCAGCTGTTGGAAGCGAGGAAGAAGATCGGCAACATCGAGCCCGGCGATTCCGTCGCCTCACCTGCATTTGATCTGGACGCAAAATATGTGCTGCACACTGTCACCACCGGATGGATAGACGGGAAACACGGCGAAGCGGAGATCCTCAGAAAAGCATACGATTCGGCGCTTTCTCTGGCCGCTGAGCTGAAATGCGAAAGCATAGCTTTCCCGCTGCTCTCGGCGGGATCCTACGGATTCCCCAAGGAGCTGGCGATGTCTGTGGCGATACAGGCGTTCACGGAATTCCTCATGTCCCACGAGATGCAGGTCATCCTCGTGGTATACGACAGCGAGGTCTTCTCACTGGCCGGCTCTCTGTTCGACGACGTCAGGAGCTTCATAGACGACAACTATGTCGAGGACAGGGCCGCAGAGGAGAGGGAGAGGATAGAGCAGTGGCTGCACGAGGAGGATGAACGCAGACGCGATCTGCGCGAATACCGCAGACCGTACGCCCCGAGACCTTCCGCAACGGCTCCTTCCGGCTTATGGCACAGGAAAGAAGAGAAAGAAGCCGCAAAAG
>JAFYZY010000013.1 GCA_017548485.1 Oscillospiraceae bacterium
CCTTGAGCTTTTCGAGATTGATGTGTCCCTCATAAGTGCGCAGGTCCTGCTTTTTCATGAAGCAGCCCAGGACAGTGTCGCAGTGCAGATCAACGATGTTCATATGCTTTTCTCCTGTAGTAAATTTTCTTTTATGTCAGACCAAGTTCCCTTTCGACCTCGTCAAGAGTGTATGTGACCGGATCTTCCGTGAACTCTTCCATTGCTTTTTTATATTCTTCTAGATCGATCTCATCCTCTGTCTTTTCAGCAGTATCCTCCAGAAACGGTCTATCTGTTTCAGGCATCTCAGTCACCTCTTTTTTTGATATTATACAACAACGCCGGTAACTGTTAAGTCAGGATACCGGCGCTTTTCTGTTCTTCCTCCCGTAGAATACAGCCGTGTTTCTTCGGCATATTGCGCATGGAATCCTCAGGATTTTGTGACTTTGTACAATTGCAACACAATATCGTCGCATTCGCTGTATAATTATATGAATTATGCTCATTTTATGGTATAAATTAAAATGTATATTTTATTATGTCATCACACAGCCAGAAAGGAGATCATATGAGGCACAAGCAACATCCTGTGTTTCCGGAAGGGTTCCTGTGGGGAGCCTCCTCGGCCGCATGGCAGGTGGAAGGCGCCACCCTTGAGGACGGGAGGAGCCAGTCTGTCATAGACCTGAACTCCCAGACCAAGAAGCCCTTCACGGATAACTCCGTCGCAGCTGACCACTACCACCATTTCCGGGAGGACGTCGCACTCATGAAGGAGTGCGGCTTCACCAGCTACCGCTTCTCCATGTCCTGGTCCAGGATAATCCCGGATTCCGACCGCAAGGTCAATCCCCTGGGCATCAAGTTCTACAACGACCTCATAGACGAGCTGGTAGCCGCGGGCATAACGCCCATAGTGACGCTCTATCACTACGACATGCCCTGCTGGGTGGATGAGAAATACGGCGGATGGCACAACAGAGCCATCATCGACGAGTATGAGTACTACTGCAGAGTCTGCTTCGAGAACTTCGGCGACAGAGTCAAATACTGGCTGAGCATCAACGAGCAGAACATGCAGATCTGCTACGGCGACTGGCTGGGCGTCTCCAAGGGATGCACCGACTGGTTCAGGGACAAGTGGGACATCAACCACATCATGAACCTCTGCCACGCCAAAGCCGTCAACGCCTGTCACGAGATGGTGGAAGGCGGAAAGATCGGACCCGTTCCGGGATATGTGCCGATCTACCCGAAGTCCTGCCGCCCCGAGGATCAGATCGCGGCCATGAACGCCGAGGAGTTCACCGAGAAGATCTGGAACGACACCTACGTGTTCGGCGATTACTCCGGATTCGTCAGGAAGTACTGGGAGGAGAACGACATCCATCCCGATATCCGTCCCGGCGACATGGAACTTATCAAGAGCGCAAAGATAGACTTCTTCGCGGTCAACTGCTACCGCAGCGACGTGGGCATGGCTCCGGACGACTCCTATGTCCAGGAGATCGGTCTCAACAAGTACGGCCGCAAGGGCGAGTTCATCTACACCAACCTGCCCGGCGAGTACGCTCTGGACCGCAACCCCTACGTAGAGACCACCGACTGGGACTGGCACATTGACGGCACATGCATGAGATACGCTCTCAGGTATATGTGGGACCACTATCACCTGCCCATGGTCATCACGGAAGCCGGCTTCGGCGCCCATGAGGATCTGGGAGAGGACGGAAAGATCCACGACCAGTATCGCATAGACTATCTCAGGGATTACATCTACAACGTCGGTCTCGCCATAGAGGACGGCGTGGAGGTCTTCGGATTCAACCCCTGGTCCTTCACCGACCTGCTGTCCACCGGCAACGGAATGGCCAAGAGATACGGCCTCGTGTTCGTCAACACCACCGACGACGAGCCCAGAGACTACAAGCGCTACAAGAAGGATTCCTTCGACTGGTATTCCGCTCTGATCCGCTCCAACGGAAAAGAGTGGGGCTGCGACATGACCCCCTGGCGCGATTACTCAAAGCGCAGCGAGATCGCCAGCGACATCAGAGAGAAACTCGAGAAGAGTGAGTTATAAACGAAAGGAGAAACACATGGCAAAAGACTACAAGCAGATCGCTGCTGACATCATCGCCAATGCCGGCGGTGTCGAGAACATCATCAGCGCATCACACTGCATGACACGCCTGCGCGTACAGGTAAGGGACGCTTCCAAGGTCGACGAGGAAGCGGCAAAGAACAAGAAGGTCCCCGGTGTCATCAACCTCATCGTACAGAACGGCGAGTTCCAGTATGTCATCGGACAGGACGTGCCGACAGTCTACGAAGAGATCACCAAGGTGGAAGGCATAGCCACCGGCGGAGCCGTGGATGATCAGGAGGCCCTCAAGGAGGACGCTGCCGCGGTAAAGGGCAGCTGGGTCAACGCGGTCCTCTCCTACATCGGAGGCACTTTCTCACCCATCATCCCGATATTCATCGCCGGAGGTCTTACCGGCGCGGTCCTGTCGCTGCTCAAGACCTTCGCGGGACTGGACTCCACCAACGGCACCGTCATCGTACTGGATGCCATCCAGCAGGCGATGCTGTACTTCCTGCCCATCTACATCGGCTTCTCCTCAGCCACGCGCCTTAAATCCAACGGATATCTCGGCGCGTTCCTCGGAGCCGTACTGGTATTCTCCACCATCAACGGAGCAGAAGGACTCTCCTTCCTGGGCATCCCGATCGCGTCCATCGGCTACAACGGACAGATCTTCCCCGTCGTGCTCGGAACTCTGTTCATGAGCGTAGTTTATAAGTTCCTGCAGAGACACCTGCCGGTCAACCTGCGCACGCTGTTCGTACCGCTGCTCACCATGCTGATCACCGTTCCAGTGACGCTGATCGCCCTCGGCCCCCTCGGCTACTGGGTAGGCACCGGTATCGCCAACGCGGTCCTCGCAGTCTACAGGTTCGCTCCTCCCATCGCCGTTGCGATCATAGGCGCGACTACAGTGTGGCTGGTGTTCTTCGGAATGAACAACGCAACATATCCCGTGCTGTTCCTGCTGCTGGCTGAGGTCGGTTCCGACCCGCTGATCTGCACCGGAATGGCTCCCGCCAACGTCGCAGTCGGCGGCGCCTGCCTCGCGTACGCGCTGCTCGCCAAGGACGCTGACGACAGACAGGTCGGCACAGGCTCCGCGGTCACCGCTCTGTGCGGCATCACCGAGCCCGGTGTGTACGGCGTCCTGTTCCCCAACCGCTATCCCCTCATCGGAGCGATGGTGGGCGGCGGTGTCGGCGGATTCATCGCCGGACTCTTCCACCTGACCCAGTATGTCATCGCAGGACCCGGATTCCTGTCCTTCGCGGCATACATGAATCCTGACGGAACATGGGGCAACTTCATCGGCATGATGGGCGTCATGATCCTCGCGGTCATCGTTGCCTTCGTGGTGACATACCTCCTCGGCAAGAGAGCTCTCGCAAAGAAAGAGCAGTAATCTGACAGTTTACGATCAATAGGGTAGACGGAGGGCGTAAGCCCTCCACCTCCCATTGCACCGTACGTACGGGTCTCGTATACGGCGCTACATTATTACAGATAGTTCAAGTAGTTCTCAGATAATAACCCAAGGGATCGACCAGGCCTGGTCGGTCCTTTGTTTTCGTTCCCAAAACAGTTGGGTTAAGAGCGTAACTCATAACATATCCAGCACTTCGCCTGTACCACCCTAACCTGCTGTTCGCGACCTTGTAGATATCCTCATCGGTAAAGTTACAGCCGACGATCCTGTTCAGTATCTCTAGATTTCTGTAGATGGTTATCGATTTCTTCCATTGCTTCAGAATGACGACTCTGACTTTGTGGCGCATCCACGCGCTGTATTCTTCCAGAAATCCCTTCATTCCTCCGATGCGGAAGTAATTCACCCATCCACGGATGAGCCAGTTCAACTGCCGGAACGTTATTCCCAGTTTCCTAGCGGCCGCCTTTTTCCTGCAGAGTATCTCTTTGGTCTTTGCGTACAGTTTTGCCTTGCTCGCTTTCGTTGGTTTGCACTTCCAACTGTCCCCATTCTTGTAGAACGTGAATCCAAGGAAGTTGCTTTTGGTCGGGCGGACTACTTTGGTCTTCGTGGCGTTCACTTTCAGCCGCAGCTTTCGCTCGAGCCAATCTGTAATGGATGCCATTACTCGGTCTGCTGCCATTTCGCTCTTTACGAATATGTTGCAGTCGTCTGCGTACCTCACGAACCGCAGTCCTCTTGATTCCAGTTCCTTGTCCAGTTTGTCCAGATAGACGTTTGACAGCACCGGCGACAGTGGGCCTCCTTGCGGAACTCCTTCCTCGCTCGCACTTACCAGTCCGTCTTCCATGACTCCTGCTCTCAAAAAACTGCGAATCAGGTGCAGGGTCGGCGCATTATTGATGCGCTCTCTGAGAATCGAAATCAATCTGTCGTGGTTTACTGTGTCAAAGTACTTCTCGATGTCGAGGTCTATGACCCATTCGCATCCCTCATTCAGATATGACAGAGCTTTCTCTATTGCCTGTTGCGCACTTCTGCCCGGACGGAAGCCGTAGCTGTTCTCACTGAAGTATCTTTCATATCCTTTCATCAGTATCTGTGCTACTGCCTGCTGTATGACCCTGTCAACCACTGTTGGTATTCCAAGAGGTCTCTGCTTTCCGTTCGCTTTCGGGATGTAGACTCTTCTCACCGGGCTCGGCTTGTACTTCTTGTTCCGGATAGATTCTTTTATCTCTTCTCCGTGTTCTCTGAAATACTCGTCCAGTTTCTCCACCGGCATCTTATCGACTCCCGGTGCTCCTTTGTTGGACTTTACTGCCTTGATCGCCTCTGTGAGATTCCTGTCTTCCAGTATCCACTCGATCAATTCCACTTGTTGCCTCTCCTTTCTGCTCGTAAACTGTCAGGAATCATCCCCCTACCTTACACCCCCGCAGACTTACGTTTCTGCTTGCTGGGCTTATCCTCGTTTCGGACTGTCCATGACTTTGCTTACAGCGTTTGGCATTGTAATAACATTAGGTCCTTCCCGTTTGCGCTACGGTACTATGACCTCAGCTGACTCCCGGATATGAGCTTTTTATCGCACGTGTTTCCACGCTATCCGGGCCTCCCGGGGTAATTCCCAATTCTTTCGCCGCACAACCTCCGGATTTACTCGCTTGGCTTTACGTTTACCTTTTGGGCTTCGGTTTGAACTGCAACCTCACCCGCCATTTAGCCTTGTATCCGGTTTCTGTTCGTAGGCTCCTCGGTTTTGCTACTCCACTTCCTCCCCCGTTGCCATTGCTGGCACCGGCTTGTGGTTCGCTACACTTGGCGGTAACTACCTGTGGCTGGACTTTCACCAGCTAGAATCGGAACATGCCCGGCACACAGTCATAAGACGAGGGCTGAGACATCCGTCTCAGCCCTCTCCGTTTAGGTCAGATGATTCAGAAACTGCGCGTCATTCGGCTTTACTGAGTTTCGCTCCCAAATCGAACGCTGCAGCCAGATCCTTCGGGAACTGCTCTTCCCTGCTCTTTCTGCGCTCCTCGGGATCGAACCTTCCCATGCTGTATCTGCTGTAGTCGTCCACCTGCATGGTGGCGCAGGCGGCAACGGTCTCCACCTCTCCGTTGAGGAAACGGCGGAAGGAGTTCTCTATGCCGCCCAGCACGTTCTGCAGCGACGTCTCGAAGTACTGTCTCGGGGCGTTCATTGTGAACACCAGTCCGACGTTGACTTTGTCCTCAAAATAGGGATCCCCGTCATAGGACAACGTGCAGAAGCAGAGCCTCTCAAACAGCGCGCGGAATCCGGCAGTGGGCTCGCCGAGATAGATCGGCGAACCTATGATGACGCAGTCCGCGCTCAGTATCTTTTCTATGACCGGCGACAGGTCGTCCTTCCAGTAACATCTGTTTCGCTGCGCGCCTTTCAGCTTGCATGCGAGGCAGCTCCTGCAGCCCGTGAAATTCAGACTGTAGAGATCGATGTACTCTGTCTCGGCACCGACGCTTTCAGCGCCTTTCTGCGCCTCTCTGAGCATAAGATCGGTGTTCCAGTTCTTTCTGGGACCCGCGTTGATGATGACGGTCTTCATGATCTTTTCTCCTTAGAGCATTAAAACGGTTCTCTTCTGTTTCTATTATATCTTATACGGGAAAGAAGCGCGGGTCATGCGGAACCCGCGCTTCTTGTACGTTATACGGTTCAGGTATATTCGCACTTCTTTCCGTTTCCGGGTCTTCTGAAATGCCTCAGGAA
>JAFYZY010000128.1 GCA_017548485.1 Oscillospiraceae bacterium
AGGCGCCTCGTTGCCGCCGAGCCTGTTGTCGTTGCTCGCCGTGGCGACCGAGAGCCTCAGCAGATCCTGATGCCTGTCGACGGCTCTGAGCACCGCGCACAGGAAGAGCAGGAACTGCAGGTTATCCTCGGGAGTGCTTCCCGGAGACAGCAGGTTGACTCCGTCATCGGTGCAGATGGACCAGTTGTTGTGCTTGCCGCTGCCGTTGACTCCCGCAAAGGGCTTCTCATGCAGCAGGCAGACGAAGCCATGCTTCTCCGCGGTCTTCTTCATGATCTCCATGACCAGCTGGTTCTGGTCGGTGGCGATATTGACTTTGTTGTAGATGCAGGCGAGCTCATGCTGCGACGGTGCGACCTCGTTGTGCTCCGTCTTGGCAGCGATGCCGAGTTCCCAGAGCCTCTCGTTGAGTTCCTCCATGAACGCGGCCTTCTTGGACGGGATGGATCCGAAGTAGTGGTCGTCCAGTTCCTGCGACTTGGGGGAAGGCGCCCCGAACAGGGTCCTTCCGGTATATCTGAGGTCTTCCCTCTTCTCATACAGATCCTTGGGGATGAGGAAGTATTCCTGCTCCGCGCCGACGTTCGCGCTGACTCTCTTTGCCGTGGTGTTCCCGAACAGTCTGATCATCCTCATGGCTTCCCTGTTGAGGGCGTCCATGGAACGCAGCAGCGGGGTCTTCTTGTCCAGCGCCTCGCCAGTGTATGAGCAGAAGGCGGTGGGGATGAACAGTGTCTTTCCTCTCACGAAAGCGTAGGAAGTGGGATCCCACGCGGTGTATCCTCTGGCTTCAAAAGTAGCCCGAAGTCCCCCTGACGGAAGTGAGGAGGCATCGGGCTCGCCCTGGATGAGTTCTTTACCGGAAAACTCCATGATAACGCCGCCGTCAGGTGAATACTCGATGAAACTGTCGTGTTTCTCAGCTGTGATACCTGTCAGGGGCTGGAACCAGTGCGTGAAATGAGTCGCGCCTTTTTCGACTGCCCAGTCTTTCATGGCGGATGCGACTGCCTCTGCCACCTCGCTGTCCAGTCTGGTCCCTTCTTCTATGGTCTTCTTGAGTGAATTGTAGACTCCGGCCGGCAGTGCGGACCGCATTGCCCTGTCGTCAAACACGTTGCAGCCGAAGTATTCCGGTACTTTTTTCATGTTCTTCTTTCCTCCGTCATGTTATTTTCCGGTACCAATACTGTTACATTTTACGGGGAGAGAAAAATATTGTAAAATACATATAATATGATGCTTACCATATAATTTATATATGATTTGGAGAAGCCCATGGATCTCAAGACACTGTCCTATTTCGTCACCGTCGCGGAGGAGCTGAATATCTCCCACGCAGCCAAAAAACTCAACATGAGCCAGCCTCCTCTGAGCTATCAGATCAAGAGCCTGGAGCAGGAGCTCAACACCACCCTGTTCGTCCGCGGGAAGCGCAGCCTGCAGATGACCGAGTCGGGACAGCTGCTGTACAGGCGGGCAAAAGAGATCCTGGACCTCAGCAGCAAAGCTGAGGAGGAGATCCTCTCGATGGCTCAGGGCATGAAGGGAACCATATCCCTGGGTCTCGTGGAGGGCACCGCGCCGCATATCGCGGGAGAATGGTTCACCGGATTCTACCGCATGTACCCCAACGTCCGCTTCCGCATAATGGACGGCAACAGCGACGATCTGGTGGAGAAGCTGCGCAGCGGCCTCATATCCATGGCCGTCATCACATCGCCCTGCGACCACATGCTGCTCAACAGCTTCCCTGTGGGAAACGAGCCCATGGTCGCGTTCATGAACAGCGAGCATCCGCTGTCCGCCACAGAAGGCAACAGCGTCAGCATAAAGCAGCTGGTCGGCGAGCCACTGATCGTGCCCAGCAGACGCGCGCTGATAGAGGACATCTACCGCTGGTTCCGCAGCATAAAGAGCGAGCCCAACATCATCTGCGAGATGGACAACTATCTGGATGCGGCCGCACTGGCAGGCCGCGGCATGGGGATAAGCATATTCCCCCAGACCTCCTACATCTCCAACACCTCGCTGGTATCCAAACAGATAGACGGGGGCACCAGGAGGCTGGAGTACCTCTTCGTCTGGCAGAAGGGCCGTCCCCTCCCCTCACTGGAGGAACACTTCATCGATTTCGTCAGAGACTGCACCGCGCAGCATTCACTGATATAGAACACCCGGGACGCAGAAAGGGCATTGCACCGAAGAAGTGCAATGCCCTCGTTATATTCCGTCTTTATGTTACAAACCAACTATAACCGACATGAGTATCCTCACTGCGCCGCAGCCTATCAGTACCAGTATCGGGTTTACGACATCCTTCCGTATCAGTATAAAGGCTGTAACAGCAAGCACCAGCGAGATGAAGTCAAGGTTCTGCAGCATCAGTCCGCCGCCCGGAAAAAGAATGTTGACCGACAGGCCGATCAGCGTCGAGACGATCAGCGCCAGCGACATGCATCTCATGGCCTGCAGGACCACCGCCACCATGGGTATCTGCCTGTACTTCCGGTACAGCATGTCCAGGATGAAGCAGATGATCGCAGGAGGCACGCAGCAGCCCAGCGACGCCGCGATCGCTCCCGGTATCCCGGCCAGCTTCATGCCGACAAAGGTGGCGCAGTTTATCATTATCGGCCCCGGCGTCAGCTCGTCCAGAGCCAGCAGGTCGGCGAATTCCGGATAGGTCATCCATCCCTGTACGTCCACTATCTCTCGGGCGACAAGCGGCACTGCGGAATAGGCTCCGCCGAACGCCAGCAGGCACACCTTCATGAAGGAGAACATGATCCTGAGCAGCATCATTCCTGTTCCTCCTTCTTCTTTCCGAGCAGCAGCGTCTTGATCACTGCCGCCGCGGCGCAGAACAGCGCCAGGAAGATCACCGGCAGTTTTGTGAACCTGATGTACAGGAACGACAGCGCCGCCA
>JAFYZY010000129.1 GCA_017548485.1 Oscillospiraceae bacterium
CAGGAATAAAAGCTCCGGATTTCACGCTTCCGGATCAGAACGGGGAGATGAGGAGCCTGTCGGATTACAGAGGAAGGAAGGTCATTCTTTATTTCTATCCGAAGGATATGACTTCAGGATGCACCAAGCAGGCATGCGCGTTCGGTGAACTGTATCCGCAGTTCGAAGAGAAGGGCGCCGTTGTCATCGGAGTAAGCAAAGACTCCGTTGCATCACACAAGAAGTTCGAAGAGAAGTACGGTCTGCCGTTCACGCTCCTTTCTGACACTGAACTCAGCGCCATACAGGCATATGACGTGTGGAAAGAGAAAAACAACTACGGAAAGGTGACGATGGGCGTAGTCAGGACCACATATCTCATAGATGAGGAAGGCGTGATCGTAAAGACCTTCGGAAAGGTGAAGGCCGCAGAGAATCCCGCTCAGATGCTCGAAGCACTAAACGGATGACAGAAAGATGTATGAACTGATCAAGACCGAGAATACGGCAAGACGCGGACGCTTCACCACGGTCCACGGAGATTTCGAGACCCCTGCCTTCATGAACGTCGCCACTGCGGCTGCTATAAAAGGCGGGCTCAGCGCGCTTGATCTTAAAGACGTCAGGTGCCAGATAATGCTCAGCAACACCTACCATCTCCACGTGAGGACCGGTGAGGAAAGGATCCATGATTTCGGCGGAATACGAGGCTTCTCAAAGTGGGACGGTCCCGTGCTGACCGACAGCGGCGGATTCCAGGTCTTCTCACTCGCCAAACTCAGGAAGATAAAGGAAGAAGGTGTCACCTTCAATTCCCATATTGACGGAAGAAAGATATTCATGGGCCCGGAGGAGAGCATCCGGATCCAGTCGAAACTCGGCAGCACCATTGCTATGGCCTTCGACGAATGCGTTGAGAACCCTGCCGAGTACGGTTACGCGAAGGATTCTGCCGCCCGCACGGTCAGATGGCTCGGCAGATGCATCGAGCAGATGAAGAGATGCAACGAAGCCGAAGATGCGGTCAATCCTCATCAGCTTCTTTTCGGCATCAACCAGGGCGCTACCTATGAGGATCTCCGCATAGACAACATGAAACAGATCGCGGAAATGGACTGCGACGGATACGCGATCGGAGGTCTGGCGGTCGGTGAGCCGACCGAAGTGATGTACGACATCATCTCAGCGGTGGAACCCTACGCTCCTAAGGACAAGATCAGGTACCTTATGGGAGTGGGAACTCCGGGCAATATAATCGAATCGGTATACAGAGGAGTCGACCTGTTCGACTGCGTGATGCCGGCGAGGAACGGGAGGCACGGCCACCTGTTCACCTGGAACGGCGTGATCAACATCAACAATCAGCGATACGAGGACGACCATGATCCCATAGATCCCGACTGCGGCTGCCCCGTGTGCAGAGCCGGGTTCTCAAAGGGCTATATCAGGCACCTCCACAAATCCGGTGAGATGCTCGGCATGAGGCTGAGCGTGCTGCACAACCTGTGGTTCTACAACACGCTCATGGAGCGCATACGCGATGAGCTTGACAAAGGCACGTTCACACAGTTCCGCAACGAATATGCCGGCAGGCTGGATGTCAGGATCTGAATTCCTGTTTACTGACGGCTCTGCAGCATTTATAATTGAATTACTTATTTTTCGGAGGGGAAAAATGAACATCAATATGTTACTGACAACTACTACCGGAGCTGAATCTCCGTCATTCTTTGAGACCTACGGTACGATCATCTTTCTGCTGCTCATGCTCGCAGTCATGTATCTGACAGTAGTCATCCCTCAGAGAAAAGAGGAAAAAGCCAAGAATGAGCTCCGCAACAGCCTTGAAGTCGGAGACGGAGTCGTGACCATAGGAGGTATCGTCGGACGCGTAGTAAGCATCAAGGAGGACACCGTCCTCATCGAGACCGGATCCGACAGAGTCAAGATCAGAATGTCCAAGAACGCCATCGGCGAGGTCGAGAAACTCAATCTCGACAACAAGGATAAGGAAGCTGACAAATAAGCTTCTAAAACAGAAAAGAATGAAAAGTGTGTAAGTTCGAACAATTGAACTTGCACACTTCGTCATTTATTAGTGAAAAGAAGAAAAAGTGTTAAGTTTATGTTAAGCGGTTAAATTCGTTGAATTGCTATGGTAGAATTATGTGGTATGATCATATTTATGCGCTGAAAAGAACAAATGATCATCTGAGAGAGTAAAGATATGTCGGAAGATTTCAACAATAATATCATGAACGGGGAAAAGCCCGGAGCCGGAACGGCTCCTCAGGCAGATCCGTTCCAGAAGACTGACAGCATGCTCAATGCGGAAGGTGCTGACCTCCTCTCCGAGCTTGCTGAAGCAAGCGGCGATCCCATCCCGGAGATCCAGACTTCGGGTGATATCGGAACTGCTTATTTTGATGCGGTCGTTGATGCGGACGGTGAGATCGAAGGCCTTCTCAACGATGCGGAAGACACAGTTCCTGAAGACAAAGAGATCCCTGCAGTGATAGCGGCAGCATCCGGGACCGCAGCTGATGAAGGTGACATGAACAAGGAAAAAGACAGCAAAGGCAGACGTTCTTCAAAAGACAACAAGAAATCAAAGAACACATCCGCAAGGACCAAGGTGAGGAGAAGGGCATCCTTCTGGCAGGTCCTTGTCAGACTGTTTATATTCTTCCTGTGCGTCGGTATCATCGGGGCATGCGCACTTGCAGTCGGAGCCACTCTCTATATCGCGGAAGTCACGGCTGACGACTATAAGACGCTCAACCTCGACAATATAAAGCTCAGTCTCGCCACCGTCATCATGGTCAAGGACAGCGACACGGGAGAGTGGCAGGAACACGAGAGGATCTACAGCGGAGAGAACCGCGTATGGGTCGATTACGCCGATTTCCCGGACTGCCTTGTAGACGCCATCATAGCGTCCGAGGACATAAGGTTCCGCACGCATCACGGAGTGGACTGGAAGCGCACCACATTCGCGTTTCTCAACCAGTTCCTGAAAATGTTCGGGATCAACCTCGCTGACAATATCCAGGGCGGTTCCACACTGACGCAGCAGCTGATAAAGAACCTGACCAATGAGAAAGAGGTCAAAGGCTTCGACGGCATACTGCGAAAAGTCAGGGAGATATACAGGGCGCTGGAAATGGAGAAGAACTTCTCCAAGACCCAGATCCTGGAAGCTTACCTGAATACGTTCTCGCTCGGAAGCAAGGTAGCTGGAATAGAATCCGCAGCCAAGTACTATTTCGGCAAGACGACGTCGGAACTCGATCTGGCGGAATGCTGCGCCATCGTCTGCATCACGAAATATCCCGGCTGGTATGACCCGTATATCAGTCCGGAAGACAACAAGATCCAGAGGGATTATATCCTCCGCACCCTGCTGGAGAACGAGATGATCACACAGACCCAGTATGACGCCGCGAAGGCAGAGAGCGATTCCATGACCTTCGATGAGGCCAACAGGGAAAGCGGATCCACCAGCGCTCTCTATGACTACTTCACCGATACGGTCATAGAACAGGTCTATCAGGACCTCAAAACATATAAGAATCTGTCGTCTGAGGAAGCTTACGACCTTCTGTACCGCGGCGGACTCACGATCTACACCACTATGGATCCCAAGGTCCAGGCCGCCGTTGAGAAGGCTGCGTGGAACACGGATATCTGGCCGGATTACAAGCTGGACAGTGAGGGCAACAGACTGGAGAACCAGATCGAAGGTGCTCTCGTTGTCATGAATTACGACGGCGAGGTCGTCGGCATAGCGAACGGCATCAGGGAAAAGACCGCAAGCCTGAGCCTTCTGAGGGGATATACCACCACACGTCAGACAGGTTCCTCAATGAAACCGGTCGCCGTATACGCTCCCGCTATTGAGCTTAAGAAGATACACTTCTCATCCCTGTTCCAGGACATCGCGACAGAAACTGTCAACGGCAGGAAATGGCCGACCAACTTCACCAATACATACGGCACCCCCATAACCGTTTACAAGGCGGTCGCCAAATCACTGAACACCGTTGCCGTCGAAGTCATGCAGCTGATCGGCGTCGACTTCTCCTTTGATTTCCTCACATCATCCCTCGGATACACCACACTGGTCGACGGAAGGTGGGATGACGCCCAGGGAATGACTCTTACCGACAGGACACTGTCCATGGCGCTCGGCGGACTCACCGACGGCTGCACGGTCACCGAGATGTGCGCGGCCTACGCATCCTTCGGAAACCTCGGCGTATACAAGAGCCCCAGGTTCTACACGCTCATAGAGGACTACACCGGAGACGTCGTTCTCGACAAGAACAAGGTATGCCAGACCAATCAGGCGATGTCTCCACAGACAGCGTATATCATGAACCAGATCCTCCAGGGCGTCACCAGGGAAGGGACCGGTACCTCTGTCAGGAAAGGCGCCAAATTCACGACAGCGTCCAAGACGGGCACCACTTCAGACAACAACGACTTCTGGACCATCGCGCTGAATCCGTATTACTGCTGCGCCGGATGGATGGGATACGATCAGAACGGAAAGATGACTCCTTACAGCCTGCACTATGATGTGCAGTACGCCGTCAGAGACATACTGAACGAGATCACCAACGATCTCCCTGATAAGGAGTTCGAGAGACCAGAAGGCATCACCACGGCTTCCTTCTGCCTCTCCTCCGGATTCCTGGCCGCGTCAGGATGCGGCAGCACGAGGACGGGTTACTACACCAAGGACAACATGCCCAATTCTAAGTGCCCGCATGAACTGTTCCCCAATGACGGAAACGGCGGCACCACAGCGGGAGATTCATCGAACTGAAAAAAGACCACGTTTCAAGGGATACAGGCCACAGCGGTCTGTATCCTTTTTTTGTGAGAAAGAGCCGGTACCATGCGGTACCGGCTCCATTTGCGTTTTCGGGTATCTGTGATCAGCAGATCACTTCCTCCATGTCTTGTCCGCAGCCTTCTCAAGAAGAAGCTGTACAGCGGGTCTCTCGGGCTCCTTCTGCATGTAGACGGTGTCTTCGAACATGATGGAGCGGGGATTCTCGTTTGTGAACTTCTCCCATGTGGGCATCGGCGTTCCGTCTGCATCGTTGCCGTTGGGATCGCCGTTCTTCGCGAAGTTGGTCCAGTAGTTGCACATCAGTCTGGCAAGATCATAGTGCTTGGCCTGGAAAGGTCTCCAGCACTTCGCCAGCGTCTCAAAAACGAACCACAGGTCGCTTGAATGGAACGCGCCGGGATTGTCCCATCCGGGGATCTCAGGGCCGAAGGAGTAGAAATACTCATCCAGACCGTGATCAGCTCCGTTCATGTGGAGCAGCTCGACGCCGAATCTCTGGTTGTTGATCTTGAGAGCATCCTTGAGTCCGTCGAGATCAGTGTTGTCATAGTCGGCAACAGCGAGCACTTCAGCTGCGGCTTCCTCTCCGACCATGGCTGTGATCCTGTCACGTATCTCTTCCTTGCTGGATGCCCTGCCGAACATATCGCCCATATCACCGGTCGTGTGTCCGCAGATCAGCGGGACCTGAAGTCTTCTGTTGGCAGCCATCATGTTGACGGGATCGTCATCGGCGAAAACGCCGTCGACATTGAAGCCCCAGCGGACATGCTTCTCTTCCATGAACTCCAGCATCTTGTCGCGGAGAGTGAAGGCATCTATCTTCTTTGCTTCGGCAAGATCCTTGACGCCGAGGAACTTGAAGAACTCAACGCCGTTCGCCTCAGCCTCGGCGAGAGTGGGATAGCCGTATCCGCCTCCGACGCTGATGCCGCCGCTGCTCATCGAGATGCCTCTCTTGATGACGTCGGTGCTGTTGAGAGGGGAGAGCAGCTGGAAAAGAGTGCTGCGTCCGCCGGCGGACTGTCCGAATATTGTGATGTTGTCGGGATCTCCGCCGAAAGCAGCGATGTTGCGCTTTACCCAGAGAGTTCCGAAACGCTGGTCATAGCTTCCGAAGTTGGTGTAGCATTTGTCCTCAGCGGTGGCGGTTATCTCGGGATGCGCGAAGAATCCGAATATGTTGACGCGGTAGTTGACTGATACGAGCACTACGCCTCTTCTCGCGATCCTCTCGCCGTCGAACTCCATCTCGGAGGGATGTCCCTCCTGGAGACCGCCGCCGTAGTACCAGACCATGACAGGCAGTTTCTCGTCAGCGGATTTCGCGGGAGTCCAGATGTTGAGCTGCAGGCAGTCCTCGCTCATGACCAGATCGGGATCTACGTTCCATTCCCTGGTGTAGATGTTGTCGGGATCGAGTCCCGGGTACTTCTGCATGGCGATGGGCCCGAAAGTATAGCACTCCCTGACGCCTTCCCAGTCCTCTGCGGGCTGCGGGCCTTTCCACCTGAGCTCACCGACGGGGGGAGCTGCGAACGGGATGCCCTTGAATGCTGTGATCCTGGGGTCAGCGGCGGGGATTCCTTTCACCCAGCCATTCTCGGTTTTTACTACTCTAAGCATTTATAAGCCTCTCCTGTAATCTTTATTTGCCGTTTCTCTCCACAAGGATCTGGACAGCTTCGCTGGCCTTGTCCACGCAGGGTTCCGGAACGTCATTGAACCAGATCGCATTGGGCTGTGCATCGGTATAGGGTTTCCAGAGGGGCATCGGTGTTCCGTCGTTGTCGGGACCGTTGGGGTCGCCGGTGCGGAAGAAGTTAGCCCAGTAGTTGCACATGTTCCTTGCGAGATCCATGTGTTTGCCCTTGAAGGGTCTCCAGCACTTGGCGAGGTTCTCGAAGAAGAACCAGAGGTCCACAGAGTGGAAGGTGCCGGGATTGTCCCATCCGGGGATCTCCGCATTGAACACATAATAGTAGATGGGCTCAGTGATGCCGGCTTCCTCGTTCTTCTTTGCGAATGTTCGCACGGCGACTTCGATGCCGCTCACATTGGCCATAGCCTTTGCGGTCTCCAGATCGTCTCCGCAGGCCTTGAGGAAGGGCTCCGCATACTCGCCGAGAGAAGCGGTGACCTTATCCCTGAACTCTTCCATGGTGTCGGCTTCGATCCTGGATCTGAACTCATCCTGGGTGCGGCCGATCATGACCGGTACATGCAGCCTGTTGCCGGCTGTGATCCTCTTGAGAGGATCCGCGAGCAGGAACTTGCCGTCCGGGACAGACCCGAAGCGGGCTCTGAACTGCTCTTCGAATTCGACGCCCTTGTCTCTGAGGGTGACGGCGTCGATGGCTCTGGCTTCCTCGAGAGTATTCACGCCGAGGAATTCAAAGAACTTCTCGCCCTGTGCCTGGGCTTCCTCGAAGTTCAGGCGTCTGCGCTCATCATAGATCCCGGCGAACATGCCGCTCATGATGACCGCCTTCTGGAACAGACCTTCGTTGTCGGGGCAGGAGAGCTGCGAGCACACGCTGCCGCCGCCTGCGGACTGACCGCCGATGGTGATATTGTCCGGATCTCCTCCGAACGCCGCAATGTTTCTCTTGACCCAGCGGGTGCCTGCCTGCTGGTCGAGGTTTCCGAAGTTTGTCGGGGCATCGGGCTGCGCGGCAGTCAGTTCGGGATGCGCGAGGAATCCGAAGACGTTCAGACGATAGTTGACCGTTACGACAACGACGCCTCTTCTTGCGATCCTCTCACCGTCGAACTCCATCTCTGCGGGGTTGCCTTCTCTGAGTCCGCCTCCGAAGTACCATACGAACACGGGGAGCTTATCATCGACGCTCTTCGCGGGTGTCCATACGTTAAGATACAGGCAGTCCTCGTCCATGGGGATCTCGGGATCCACGTTCCATTCTCTGGTGTAGATGTTGTTGGGATCCAGGCCGGGGATGTGCTGCATGGAGATGGGAGCGAAGTTCCAGCATTTGAGTTCGCCTTCCCAGGGTTCTACGGGCTGAGGGGCGCGCCAGCGGTTCTCGCCTACGGGAGGAGCCGCGAAGGGGATGCCCTTGAACGCCGTGACACGGGGATCAGCAGCAGGGATACCGAGCACTACGCCGCCTTCAACAGTAGCCTTTCTGATCATTGTTTTTCTCCTTTCGATTGGTCGTCTTATGGTATTATGCATATTTAACAAGATGACAGATCTATGCGTGATGCCATTTACCAAATACTACCATATTTCAGTCCTGAGTTAAATCCTAAAGTCATCCTTCTGTAACAAAAAAGACAGGGGAAAACCCCCTGTCTTTCAGTATGGACCGTACAGGTCATTTGCTGAGGTATTCGTGGATGGACTTTGCGGCAAGCTTGCCGGCTCCCATCGCGGAGATGACCGTTGCAGCACCTGTGACCGCGTCTCCGCCTGCAAAGACGCCTTCTTTTGAAGTGGCGCCGCTGTCGTCGACTATGATGCCGCCGTGGCCGTTGACTTCAAGACCGGCTGTCGTGTTCTTGATCAGCGGGTTGGGAGAGGTGCCGATAGCCATGACGACTGTATCGACGTCGATAACGAACTCGCTTCCTTCCACGGGAACGGGACGGCGGCGGCCTCTCTCATCGGGCTCGCCGAGTTCCATGCGGATGCACTTCATTCCGGTCACGAATCCGTTTTTCGGGTCGCGGCGGTCATCGGGGTTGTTGTATCTGATGAGCTCCACGGGATTGTTCAGGAGCTTGAAGATGACGCCTTCCTCCTTTGCATGCTCGACTTCCTCGCGACGGGCGGGCAGCTCCTGTTCGGAACGGCGGTATACGATGTAGACATTGTCTGCGCCGAGCCTGAGAGCTGTTCTGGCAGCGTCCATGGCGACGTTTCCGCCTCCGACTACCGCGACGTTTCCGCCCTTCATGATGGGAGTGACGGGATCGTCGAGATAGGCTTTCATGAGGTTGGAGCGGGTGAGAAATTCGTTGGCGCTGTATACGCCCTTTAAGGACTCGCCTGGGATCCCCATGAAGTTGGGGAGCCCTGCTCCGGATCCGACGTAGACGGCTTCATAGCCCCGCTCGAAAAGCTCGTCGATGGTGAGCGTCTTGCCGATGACAACATTGGTCTCGACATCGACGCCCATGGCGATGAGGTTGTCGACTTCCTGCTGGACGATCTTCTTGGGAAGACGGAACTCGGGAATTCCATAGACCAGAACGCCTCCGGCGGTGTGGAGAGCTTCAAACACCGTGACCTTGTAGCCGAGTTTGACCAGGTCTCCGGCGCAGGTCAGTCCGGATGGACCGGAACCTACGACAGCTACTTTGTGTCCGTTCGAAGGAACGGGCTCTGGTTTCTGCTCGGTATGATCCCTGTGCCAGTCGGCGACGAATCTCTCCAGACGGCCGATACCTACCGGTTCGCCCTTGATGCCGCGGGTGCATTTGGATTCACACTGCGTCTCCTGGGGACAGACTCGTCCGCAGACTGCGGGAAGGGAAGAGGTCTCGCGGATGATCTGATATGCTCCTTCGAAATCTCCCTCCTTGATCTTATCGATGAATTCGGGGATGTGTACATTGACAGGGCAGCCTTCCACGCAGGGCATGTTCTTGCAGTGCAGGCAGCGCTGCGCTTCGTCAAGGGCGATATCCTCGCTGTAGCCGATGGCAACTTCGTCGAAGTTGCGGGCGCGGATCTGAGGATCCTGAGAGGGCATAGGATTCTTGGCAAGACTCATATTAGGCATATCATTCGACCTCCTTGAAGAGATTGCAGGCCTCTTCATACGCATGGCGCTCAAAGGCCGAGTACATTGTTCCGCGTGACATCGCCTCGTCGAAGTCGACCTCATATCCGTTGAAATCGGGTCCGTCAACGCAGGCAAAGCTGGTGATCTTTTTACCGTCCCGGTTGAGAGTAAGTCTGCAGCCGCCGCACATTCCCGTTCCGTCGATCATGATCGGGTTCATGGATACTGTGCAGGGAATACCTGTGGGCTGGCATGCGAGAACGACGAACTTCATCATGATCAGCGGACCGATGGTGATAACTTCATCGAAAGTCTCTCCGTTCTCAAACAGCTCCTTGAGGGGAACGGTGACATTGCCTTCCCGGCCGTAGGATCCGTCGTCGGTCATGACGATGAGCTCGTCAGAACATGCGCGGAACTCGTCTTCCAGTATGAGAAGATCCTTCGTTCGGAATCCGATGATGGAAGTGACACTGGCTCCGAGCCTGTGCAGCTTCTGTGCGATGGGAAGTGCGATAGCGCAGCCGACGCCTCCTCCGACTATGCATACCTTCCTGAGTCCTTCCAGGTCGGTCGCCACGCCGAGAGGACCAACGAAGTCCTGAATGAAATCGCCGGCTTTCTTGTGATTGAGTTTCTCTGTTGTGGCACCGACTATCTGGAATATGATCTTGACAGTGCCTTTTTCGCGGTCACAGCCTGCAACCGTAAGAGGTATGCGTTCGCCGTCAGCATCGACACGGAGGATGATGAACTGACCGGGTTCTGCCTTTGCAGCTACCAGCGGAGCATCGATCTGCATCATCGTAACTGTGGGGTTGAGGCTGACCTTTTCCACGATCTTGTACATGCTTCAGTCCTCTTTGATATAGTTTTTCTTCAATTATACACATGTTTGTTCAGCATACACAAATGCACGCGGACACAATATGTCCGCGTGCATGACTATAGACTGTATGTTCCATGAGCGGGGGCTTTCAGCTGCATTCCGGATCAGCTGCGTCGGTCTCCTCTGCGTGTCGCAGACCGGCGCCGGTCATTTGCCTGCTTCAGGAGAGCCTGATCAGATTCCATGACAGCGGGGCCAGCACGGTATTGCATGTGGAGCCTTCTATTTCCGCCTTTTCCGTAACTGTCTCCATGCCGCGAATCGTCATCACTTCGGCGCTGCTGTAATCTCCGACGCCGGAGAAATCGATCTTAAGCTCTGCCGGTTCAGTCTCGCTCCTGTTGACCACGAAGACTGACAGTGAGCCGTCATCGCACTTTACAACAGCACTGTCAAGAACAGAGACGCTGTCATAGAGTTTGCAGGCGTACGTAGGAGCATCGACTATGGGCTTGATGGATGTGCCTCTGCCGTAATGTGATGCATGCATGATCGGATAATAGATCGTTCTGACGAACGCCTTCCCGCCGGGTACGGTGGTGATGGGAGCGATGACGTTGATCAGCTGCGCAAAGCAGGAGATCTTGACAAGATCCGCGTTCCTGATCAGAGCGTTCATGAGAGTGCCGACAACGAGCGTATCTATGTCATCGTAATTCTCTTCCTCTATGGCGCGTCCGACTACCCATTTTTCAGGCGGCTGCTGCTCGTTCTGGAAATGATACCATACGTTCCACTCATCAAATGAGAGGTATACATCGTGGTCTCCTTTCTGCTCCAGTTTTGCCTGCTGGCAGATCGAGCCAATGTACCGGATCATGTTCTCCATATCGATGTTGCTTGCGAGGAACGAGGGGACATCCTGGTCGTCGTTTCTGTAATAGCTGTGCAGCGAGACGTAGCTGACGTCGTTATAGCAGTGTTTGAGAACGGTCTTTTCCCATTCGCCGTATGTTTTCATGGCGGTGTTGGAGCTTCCGCATGCGACGAGCTCTATTGTGGGATCGATCCACTTCATCATCTTGGCAGTCTCATGGGCTATCCTGCCGTATTCCTCCGCGGTCTTTCCGCAGATCTGCCAGGGGCCGTCCATCTCGTTGCCGAGGCACCAGAGCTTTACATTGTAGGGTTCCGCGTGTCCGTTCCTCTTTCTCAGTTCGGCGTAGTATGTGGGCGTCGTTCCGTTGACGTATTCCACGAGGTCCGCTGCGTCCTGAGGAGTTCCCGTTCCGAGGTTGACTCCCAGCATGGGCTGCACTCCGAGTCGCTCGCACCAGCGAAGAAACTCATCGGTCCCCACGAGGTTGGGCTCTATCTGGAACCATGCGAGATCGAGCCTCGCAGGTCTATCTTCCTTGGGACCTATACCGTCTTTCCAGCGGTATCCGGAGAGGAAGTTGCCTCCGGGGTAGCGTATGTGGGAGAGGTTGAGAGGCTTCACGAGATCCATGACATCCTTACGGAAGCCGAATTCATCGGCTGTCGGATGGTCCGGCTCATATATGCCTGTATAGATGGCTCTTCCCATGTGTTCCACGAAGGAACTGTAGACTCTGTCATCTACTCTGGAGACGATGTTATCGTTGCTCACTCTTATTGATGTCTTCAACTGTGTGTCCTCCTTGTCAGTATCGGCATTGTTTTATGATAGAAATATAACAAAAGCGCGGAAGCAAAATCCACTTCCGCGCTATATGCTCAGTACAGATCGTACGGGTCTTCCTCTTCCCTGGGGATGTCTTCTCCGGGTATGTCGCAGACATACTCCAGCACCGGTTCCCTGAGAAACAGGGAGGGATCTGCCCTCACGGTGAATCCCTGCCCGGCCTCGCAGTTCCACTCGTACTGCGAAAGTTTGGGGTAGGCGAGAGCGGCAAGGGCCGCGCTTATGACACCGGCGTGTGTGACTACCGCAGCGCTGGTGACTCCTCTGGACATCATGTCGTCTACGATCTGGATGATTCCTTCGCGGACCCTGAGATAGAACGCCTTTGCGGGCTCAACTCCGGCAGGTGCGTAATCGGATCCGGGAACGACCCACTTGGCATATTCCTCGTCGTCCCGCAGCTGTGCCATGGTCTTTCCCTCGAACGGACCGAAGGAGGCCTCCCTGAGATCCTCAACCGCGGTGTACTCGCATCCCGGGAACAGTATCTCCGCTGTCTGCCGCGCTCTCAGAAGGGGACTGGCATATACTTCGTCAACATACGGATAGTCGTAGCGCTCCATAAGATCATAGAGCTGATCCACGCCTTCCTCGCAGAGAGGGGGATCCAGAGTGCCGCAGTATCTGCCCTCCAGATTGTATTCAGTAAGGCCGTGTCTGATGAGGTGAAGTTTATAAGTCTTCAAGGTCTTCTCTCCGAATCAAAAAATGCACAAAAGTTTTATCATTATTTGGAACAAAAAACAATTTACATAGAGTAGTGAAGGTAATATAATCACAAATACACTTCGTATTATCCAAGAAGGTTTACCCGATGCAGAGCAACACCAGTTTCAGCAGAATACTCACGCTTTTGAGAAAAGAACGCGGCTTGACACAGAAGGAAGCTGCGGCAAATCTTGGCATTTCTCAGGCGCTGCTGTCTCACTACGAGAAGGGTATCAGGGAATGCGGGCTGGATTTCGTTGTAAAAGCGTCGGAATACTACGGCGTTTCCTGCGATTACCTGCTCGGAAGATCACCCGACAGGAGCGGCCTGACACTCACGGTCGATGATATCCCGGATGACAGCAACGATCCCGATGATTCAAAATACAAGGGCAGTCTTCTGCCGGTCCTCAGCAAGAAGCTGATCATCAATTCTCTGGGCGTTCTTTACGATATGCTTCTGAAGGCGCCGGACAAGGATCTGGTATCCGAGGTCACAAACTACCTCAACTCGGCAGTGTATAAAATGTTCAGGATCATCTTCTCCAGCTGTCCCAAGAACCAGGACAAGATGTTCTCGATCCCAGATAGATTATACAGCGGTTATATCGACGCCTCAATGTCGAGGAGCGAGGCTGAGCTCAGAGATATGCTCTCACCTCAGCCGTCTGGACACAGCCAGATCAATACCGATCCCTTCCAGACGTCCAGCGAGAAGCTCACCAGCGACTATCCTCAGCTGTCGTCTTCGCTCTTCAACCTGATCCAGCAGAGCGAAAAGAGAGCAAAATAGTATAGCATATATAAAGACAAAGGCCTGAAACCGAGGTTTCAGGCCTGTTTTGTTGTACTGTATCTGGTTATTTTTTCTTCTTTTTCTTTTTGTCCTTGTTTTTCCGGACTGTCTGCGCGGGCCCGCCTGCTGCTGCGGCGTCCTGAATATTCTCTTCCACCTGTTTTTTGGGAACGATGGTGGTGGTGAGCACCTTTCTGGCGGTCTGTTCTCGGATGGCTTCTACCATCTCGTCGAACATCGCATAGCCTTCACGCCGGTACTCGATGACAGGGTCATGCTGGGCATAGGAGCGCAGGTGGATGGACTTCCTGAGCTCGTCCATGTTGTCTATGTGCTCCATCCAGTTCTGATCCACTGAACTGAGCAGGGAGAATCTCTCCAGCAGCCTCATCATGTCGGACCCTATCTGCTCCTCTTTCTTAGCGAGGATATCCTGGGCTCTGTCGTTGAGCATCTCCACTATGTCGTCCCGGGTCATCCGGTCAAGTTCATCTCTGCTGAACCGGAGATCCTGAGGGGCAGTGAGCCAGCCCAGGTAGTGATCCCTGAGTCCGGAAAGGTTCCACGGAGTCTCTTCGCTGTGTTCCTCGGGCAGGTAGCTGTATACGTTAGCCCTGATGGAATCGTAGACCATGGAGTCGATGTTCTTGCGGACGTTCTCTCCTCTGAGGACCATATCCCTCTCGGAGTAGATCGTCTCTCTCTGCTGATTCATGACGTCATCGTAGCTGAGGACGCTCTTCCTTATGGCGAAGTTGCGTCCCTCGACCTTCTTCTGCGCGGATTCTATGACGGATGTCAGTATCCTGTTCTCGATGGGAACGTCATCCTCGACGTTGAGCGTCTCCATCAGCATGTTGATCCTTTCGCCCCCGAACAGCCTCATGAGGTCGTCGTCGAGCGCGAGGAAGAACCTGCTCTCGCCGGGGTCGCCCTGGCGTCCGCTTCGTCCTCTGAGCTGGTCATCGATCCTTCGGCTCTCATGTCTCTCCGTTCCTATGATGAAGAGACCGCCGGCCTGCCTGACGGCATCAGCTTCGGGTTTTATCTCCGCGGAGTATCTGTCCAGCAGGTTGCGGTATTCGTCTCTGTTGGCGAGGATCTCCTCGTCTTCCGTGTAGTAATAGGATGTAGCGGCGAGGATCTGGTCATCGTCGAGACCTTCCTGGCTCAGCCTGTTTTTGGCCATATACTCGGCGTTTCCTCCGAGCATGATATCCGTTCCTCTTCCCGCCATGTTGGTGGCGATGGTGACGGCTCCGAGCTTTCCCGCCTGAGCTATGATGAAGGCTTCCTTCTCATGGTTCTTAGCGTTGAGGACGTTGTGCTTCACGCCGCGGCGCTCCAGCAGTTTGCTGAGCCGTTCGGATTTATCTATGCTGACTGTGCCCACCAGAACGGGCTGTCCCTTGGCGTGGCATTCGATTATCTGTTCGATTACTGCTCTGTATTTGGCGTCGATGTTCTTGTAGACGACGTCGTCCCAGTCCTTTCTGATCACAGGAGCGTTGGTGGGGATGGCCACGACGTCCAGATTGTAGATCTCCTGGAACTCGTCCTTTTCCGTCATGGCCGTACCGGTCATGCCGGCCAGCTTTTTATACATGCGGAAGTAGTTCTGGAAAGTGATGGTGGCCAGAGTCCTGTTTTCTCTCGCGACGTGGACTCTTTCCTTGGCCTCTATGGCCTGATGCAGACCGTTGCTGTACCTTCTGCCTATCATAAGACGTCCCGTGAACTCGTCCACGATGATGACTTCGCCGTCCTTGACGACGTAGTCGACGTCCCTCTTCATTATTCCGTGGGCTCTGATAGCCTGATCTATATGATGGGCAAGAGTCATGTTCTCGGGATCCGACAGGTTGGCGATGCCGAAGTGCCGCTGCGCCTTCTCGATGCCGCGCTGGGTGAGGGAACAGCTGTGTGCCTTTTCATCGACTATGTAATCGGCGGTGGACGACTCCATCTCGGTCTTGTCGTCGTGGTCGGTGACGACTTCTTTTACCAGAGCTTTCGCGAAATCGTCGGCCTTTCTGTACAGGTCGGTGGATTTGTCGCCTCTGCCGGAGATGATAAGGGGAGTCCTGGCCTCATCTATGAGGATGGAGTCCACCTCGTCCACTATCGCGAAGACATGTCCGCGCTGGACCTTGCTTCTGAGATCCGCGACCATGTTGTCGCGCAGATAGTCGAAGCCCATCTCATTGTTCGTGCCGTATGTTATGTCGGAGTTGTATGCCTGCTGCCTCGATTCCGGATCCATGCCGGGAGCTATCAGTCCCACTGTGAGTCCGAGATAGTTGTAGACCTTTCCCATCCACTCGCTGTCGCGTTTCGCCAGATAGTCGTTGACGGTGACTATATGGACGCCTTCTCCGGTCAGAGCGTTCAGGTAGGCGGGAAGGGTGGAGACCAGAGTCTTTCCTTCGCCGGTCTTCATCTCGGCGATCATGCCTTTGTGCAGGACTATTCCGCCCAGCACCTGGACGGGGAAGGGACGCATCTCAAGAACTCTCCAGGAAGCCTCGCGGCAGACCGCGAAGGCATCGGGCAGGATATCGTCGAGGGTCTCGCCGTTTGCGAGCCTCTCTTTGAGCACTGCAGTCATTCCGCGCAGTTCGCTCTCGCTCATTTTCTCATATTTCGCCTGAAGGTCCAGGATCTGTTTCTGGACAGGAGCTATCTTCTTGAGAGTTCTGTCGCTGGAATTTCCGAACAGTCTTTCGATAAGAGACATTAATGTACCTCGGATCGTTTTCTAATGATGGCGCATACATCGAAATTATAACACATTACACATATTACATTCGAAATGTGATGACGGTGTTAACGATGCCTGTTTCTTTGTCAAATACTCAGCTCAAAGCATACTATTTACTTGAAATAGATGTGTCCCAGCAAGTATACTTGTTACGGATTTTTACGCAAAATTGCGGAAGGAGTTTGATAATGACATATTCTAGCGAAGTAGAAAAAATGTGTGTTGTCGCCAAGGGACCTAAGCACGGTCCGGCTCCCATTCCCGAAGAAGGAAAATGGGTACAGGCCAAAGAGATCTCCGATATCTCGGCATATACACACGGCGTAGGTTGGTGCGCACCTCAGCAGGGAGCCTGCAAGCTTTCTCTGAACGTCAAGAACGGCATCATCGAGGAAGCTCTCGTTGAGACGATCGGCTGCTCCGGAATGACGCACTCCGCAGCTATGGCTGCCGAGATCTTGCCCGGAAAGACCATCCTCGAAGCTCTGAACACCGACCTTGTATGCGACGCCATCAACACGGCAATGCGCGAGCTCTTCCTCCAGATCGTCTACGGCAGAAGCCAGTCCGCTTTCTCCGATGACGGCCTTGTTATAGGCGCGGGAATGGAAGACCTCGGCAAAGGCGCCCGCTCAATGGTGGGAACCATGTACGGAACAAAGGCCAAGGGCGTCAGATACCTCGAGATGACTGAAGGATACTGCACCAGGATGGCTTTGGACGAGAACAACGAAGTCTGCGGTTATGAGTTCGTTTCTCTCGGCAAGATGACCGACTTCATCAAGCAGGGCCTCAGCCCCAACGAAGCTTATGAGAAGTCGCTCGGCCACTACGGCAGATTCAGCGAAGAAGACGGTGCGGTCAAGTACATTGATCCGCGCAAGGAATAAGGAGGTACATAATAATGGCACAGTTTGAAAGTTATGAAAGACGCGAGAGCAAGATCCTCGGCGTTCTTGCAAATTATGGAATCTCCTCCATCGACGAGTGCAAAGAGATCTGCGACAAATACGGTGTCGACGCGTACAACATAGTCCAGGAGACACAGCCCATCTGCTTCGAGAATGCGAAGTGGGCATACACTGTCGGCTGCGCGATCGCCATCAAGGAAGCCGAGCGCACCGGCGACAAGTCCGCTGCGACGGCAGCCGCCAACATCGGAATCGGCCTGCAGTCATTCTGCATCCCCGGTTCTGTCGCCGAGAACCGCAAGGTCGGCCTCGGACACGGCAACCTGGGCAAGATGCTCCTCTCCGAGGAGACAAGCTGCTTCTGCTTCCTCGCAGGACACGAGTCCTTCGCGGCGGCGGAAGGCGCCATCAAGATCGCCCTGAACGCCAACAAGGTCCGCAAGAACCCCCTGCAGGTCATCCTCAACGGACTCGGAAAGGACGCTGCCTGGATCATCTCCAGGATCAACGGCTTCACATATGTTGAGACCGAGTTCGATCCCTACACCGAGGAAGTCACCGAAGTCAAGCGCGTTCCTTATTCCAAGGGACCCCGCGCAGACGTCCGTTGCTACGGCGCAGACAACGTTCCGGAAGGCGTTGCCATCATGAAGAAGGAGCACGTCGGCGTCTCCATCACCGGCAACTCCACCAACCCGACAAGGTTCCAGCATCCCGTAGCCGGCACCTATAAGAAATGGTGCACCGAGAATGGTGTGAAATACTTCTCAGTCGCTTCCGGCGGCGGCACCGGCCGCACGCTGCATCCCGACAACATGGCAGCAGGTCCCTCCTCCTACGGAATGACCGATACCATGGGCCGCATGCACAGCGACGCTCAGTTCGCAGGTTCCTCCTCCGTTCCCGCCCACGTCGAGATGATGGGTCTGATCGGAATGGGCAACAACCCCATGGTCGGCGCCACAGTCGCTTGCGCTGTCGCCGTCGCGGAAGGCCTCAAATAACGAACCATATACCGGAGAGCGGCAGGAAACTGCCGCTCTTTTTGGTGCTATAATTCTGATAAGAAAGAACGGATAAAGAGGGCATTAACATGAAGATAGCGGTGCTGGATCAGTCAACGCTGGGAGACGATCTCGATCTGTCTCCTCTGATGGATGACGGAAATGAAGTCAAGGTATACCGCAATACTTCCGAGGAACAGATACCGGAGCATCTGCGGGGCTGCGACGTCGCTGTTATAAACAAGGTCAAACTGAGAGGGGATACGCTGTGCAGGTGCAGCTCGCTGAAACTCATCTGCGTCGCGGCGACCGGATACGACAACGTCGATATAGAGTACTGCAGACAGAACGGCATCGCGGTATGCAACGTGGTGGGCTACTCCACCGACAGCGTGGCTCAGCTGACCGCGGCGATGGTGCTTTATCTCGCTGATCATCTCCCGGAATACACCGAATCAGTCAGGAGCGGAGACTACACCGCGGGAGGAACGGCGAACATCCTTGTGCCGGTCGTACATGAACTGGCGGGAAAGACATGGGGGATCGCGGGTTACGGCAACATAGGCAGGAAGGTCGGAGCGATCGCAGAAGCTCTCGGGTGCAGGGTCATCGTTTTTAAGAGAGAACCGGTGGAAGACGCCGAATGCGTCACTCTGGAAGAGCTGTGCACCCGCTCGGACATCTTATCGGTGCACCTGCCGCTGAACGACGGGACAAGAGGAGCATTCTCACGCGAGATGATATCGCTTCTCAGGAGAAACTGCATTTTCGTCAATGTCGCCAGAGGCGCCGTCACGGACGAGGAGGCTCTCGCCGATGCGCTGGAAGAAGGAAGGATCGCCGGTCTCGGTGTGGATGTATACAGCAGCGAGCCGTTCCCGGAATCGCATCCCTTCAGCAGGATCAAAGACAGGGATAACGTATGCCTCACTCCTCATATGGCGTGGGGATCTTTCGAGGCGAGGAAACGCTGCCTGGATGATATCGTGGAGAGCATCCGTTCCTTCAGGGAGGGAGGGACGAGAAGCAGGGTGGTCTGAGCATTCTTTCAAAACAGAACAGCGGCAGTGTATAATATTCTCAAAAACAACACATGTCGATTATCGAGGAAAGTTGAGATCAATGAAACTGCTGCTAAGATTGTCAAAAGAAGCGGTCCGCTACCGCATATTCTATGTCATCGCCATCACTTCGACTCTGATGCTGACGGCTGTAAACCTGGCTGCTCCCAGGGTGCTCTCCGCGCTTACCGGTATCGTGAGCCGCGGCGTGAGCGAAGCAGACCTGAAGACGATCAGGATGCTCACTGTTGAGATACTCCTTCTGTATCTGCTCAGGGTCGTTTTCCGCTTTTTGAGCAACTACATGGCTCACAGGGCGGCCTGGTACCTGGTCGGAGACGTCCGCAGGAAAGTCTATGACAAGATGGAGAGGCTGGATCTCTCTTTCTTCCACGACAAACAGACCGGAGACCTGATGAGCCGCGTCATCAACGACACAAGGGATTTCGAGCTTCTTTACGCACATATCATCCCGGACCTGATGACGAACTTCGTCACGTTCACCGGAGTGCTGCTGATACTGCTCTCCATCAACGCCAGACTGGCGCTGTTCACCTGTTTCCCGATACCTCTCGTGCTCATAAGCGGAATACTCTTCTCCAGGAAAGTACAGCCTCTGTTCAGAGCTTCCAGAAAGAAGGAGGGCGAACTGAGCGGCAAGCTTCAGGACAATCTCTCGGGAGTGCATGAGATCCAGTCCTTCGGCAAGGAGGATTTCGAGACAGTCAGGTTCGGCGACAAAGTGTTTCAGCACGTGACCGCCATGCTGGCTGCGCTCAGATCCAGCGCGATATTCCACCCGACGATCGAATTCATATCTTCTCTCGGAACCGTCCTTGTCGTCGCAGTAGGCGGCGTCATGGCATATCAGGGAAAGGTAAACGTTGAGGATATCGTCTCGTTCCTGCTCTATCTGGGCCTTTTCTATCAGCCTGTAGCGGGACTTGCCTCTCTTATGGAGAACATGCAGCAGTCGATGGCAGGCGCTGAGCGTGTTTTCACCATCCTGGACACCGAGCCCGGGATCAAGGACAGGGCGGGTGCAAAGGATATAGGAGAATGCGAAGGCAAGGTACAGTTCGAGGACGTCGAATTCTCTTACGAGACCGGAGAGAAGATACTGGACGGCATCTCGTTCACCGTGGAACCGGGAAGGATGCTTGCGCTGGTAGGTCCGACGGGAGTCGGCAAGACCACCATGACCCAGCTTATCTCGCGCTTCTATGAGCCGCAGAAGGGACGCATCCTCCTTGACGGTGACGACATCATGGATATCACCGTTTCGAGTCTCAGACGCAATATCTCGCCCGTCCTGCAGGACACGTTCCTGTTCAACGGAACGGTCAGCGAGAACATAGCATATGCGGATCCGGATGCGTCCATGGAACAGATAGTGGCCGCCGCTAAAGCTGCATATATCCATGACGATATAATGCAGATGCCGGACGGATATGATACACAGGTCGGCGAGAGGGGAGTGAAGCTCTCCGGAGGACAGAAACAGCGCATCGCCATAGCGCGGGCCATACTCAGAAGATCGCCTATCATCATACTTGATGAGGCAACGGCTTCCGTCGACGTGGAGACTGAAAGGAAGATACAGCAGGCCATAGGGGACCTGATCGGGAAAAAGACCATCATTGCCGTCGCGCACCGCCTGTCCACCATCAAAAATGCGGATGAGATCCTTGTCCTTGAGAACGGAAAGATCGCGGAACAGGGTACACACAGCGAACTGATCGATCAGGGCGGCATCTATGCCAGGATGTACATGATCCAGAGCGAAGCCTGAGAAAAGGCCTGAAACAAAAGAAAATCCACATGTAAAGCATATAAACTTTACATGCGGTAAAGCATATGAAAAGAGGATAGTGATATGCTGGAAACGGTATATATCACCGAGCATGTTCCTTTTCCCGCGCGTATATCCGATTCTCACAAGAATGACTACGGAAAAGTGGGAATAATAGCCGGCAGCAGAGGGATGGCAGGCGCCGGAGAGATGAGCACGAAAGCCTGTCTGAGGTCCGGGGCCGGACTGGTGACAATCGCCTGCGCGGACTGCCTCACGGAAGTGTATGAGACCAAACTGACGGAAGCAATGGTACGATCTCTTTCAGACGCGGAAGGGCATATTTCATCGCTTGCGGCAGACGAGATACTGGATTTCATAAGTGATAAGGACTGCGTGCTGTTCGGACCGGGGATAGGCAGGAGCTCTGACATATCGGATATACTTGCCGCTGTTCTTGAAAAGTACTCCGGAAGGCTCGTGATCGACGCCGATGGACTGTTTGCACTGAGAGAACTGAAACATCTGCTCGGACAGACCGAAGCCACTGTCATGATCACTCCTCATGTGGGAGAGATGTCAGGCCTTACCGGGCTCACAGCATCGGAGATAAAGGAAAAACTGGCTGAGACCGCTTCCGATTTTGCGGCAGAATACGGAATCTGGGTCTTGCTCAAGGACCATATATCCGCTGTCGCGTCACCGGATGGGAAGGTGAGGCTCAACACGACCGGAAATCCCGGCATGGCAAGGGGAGGAAGCGGGGATGTGCTTGCCGGAGTCTGCGCGGGATTCCTGTGCAGGTTTACAGATCCGCTGGATGCCGCGTCAGAAGCCGCTCTGGTATGCGGTATCGCGGGAGATCTTGCCGCAGAGATATTCGGTGTCGAGAGCATGCTGCCGACCGATACCATCGCTCTTATAGGAGCGGCTATATCCGAATCCCCGGCCAAGCATATAAAGCACAAATAAGAACGGGGCACTAATATAAATATGTACCCCCATTCTTGGACAAAACCAAGGATGGGGGTACATATTACACAAGCCCCGTTTTTTCTATTATTTCGTGGTCTGTCAGGGGGATCTCCTGGGCATATTGATCCTGGGATCCGAACCGTCGAAATCGATGTTTTCCGCGATCGCGTCATCGATCAGGCTGATCTGATCGTCTGTCAGCGTCCAGTCGAAAGCTCCGCAGTTGGTCTCGGCTTCTTTCCTGTTCCTTACGCCGATCATGGCTGTGGAGATATAGTCTTTCTGGGTCTGCCAGTTTATGGCAACCTGGACAGTTGGTCTTCCGACTTCTTCGCCGATCCTGTCGAGGACATCTACGACCTTCATTACCTTGCTGAAGTGAGGTTCCTTGAAGAAGGGGTAGAAATAGTTTCTCGGGTCTCTCTGCTCGAACGTCGGTTCTGTGCGGAAGGCTCCGGAGAGGATGCCGCCTCCGATGGAGCCGTAGGTGAACGTGTTCATCCTGCTCGCCGCCGCCCACTTCAGGAGCTCCTCGTCTCTCCTGACTACCATGGAGTAGGGAGGCTGAATGGCGTCGATCTGGCATACTCTCGAACATTCCACTATCTGGTTCCTCTGGAAGTTGCTCAGACCTACGAACCTGATCTTGCCCTGTTTCTTGAGGGTCTTCATGGCCTCCATGGTCTCGGAGAACGGGGTGTCGAGATCCGGCCAGTGCACGAAATAGAAATCGATATAGTCCGTCCCCAGTCTTCTCAGCGACTGCTCGCACTCATAGAGGACGTTCTCATATCTTCCGTCACGGGCGTAGAAGGCTTCCGTGCGGACCGCCTTGAGGGTGGTCCTCGCAGCACCGACTTTCGTAGCGACATAGATCTTGCTGCGGTCCAGACCCTTGAGAGCCTTGCCGACCACCTGCTCGGAATAACCAGCGCCGTAATCGGGAGCAGTATCCAGTATGTTCACGCCGTTGTCCACCAAGGCATGTACCGCGTCTATGCACTCATCGACGTCGATCTCGCCGTAAGTGTTTCCCATGGGCCAGGTGCCGATGCACATCGCGGATATATCCGCATTGGCCGAATTGAAATGTTTATAGCGCATTGTTTTTTCCTCCTTTTTGCTGTTATTTCTTCTGCTATTATCATACTTCAAAAGGCAGGTGCCTGAGTAATCGCACAAGTGACAATCCTTAAAGGCTTTTTCTGTCACTTTGCCTCATTTCTCCTCGAGCATTCCTTCGTTCCTGGCGTAGTGGAAAATGTACTGCTGGGCTATACCGGCGTAATCCGACGCGCATGCGGGAAGACCGTCAGGGAACAGCTGCGCCATTGCCCGCTTGATCCA
>JAFYZY010000130.1 GCA_017548485.1 Oscillospiraceae bacterium
TGGAAGGTTACCTCTACTGGTACAACGGACCTCAGATGCACGTCATTAATATCAACAAGTGATCAGATAACACTTTACAAGACGAAATGCCGGTCAATGACCGGCATTTCTTTATTATATCTTGCTACTTATTCTCTTCTACGAACTTCAGTATCTGCACCGCGTTGCTGGCAGCGCCTTTCCGGATCTGGTCCCCGCAGCACCACAGGGTGAGGCTTCTGTCATCGACCAGGTCCTCTCTGACCCTGCCGACGTAAACGTCGTCTCTCCCGCTGGTGTCGATCGGCGTGGGGTAATCCCTTCCGTTCATGTCAAATGTGACGCTGACTCCGGGGAAGGAATCGATCGCAGCCTCCGCTTCCGCCACGAACACCTTCCTCTTTGTCTTGACGGTGACTGATATCGAGTGAGATCTCATGACCGGGACTCTGACGCAGGTGCATGTCGCTCTGAGTTCCGGCAGGTGCAGGATCTTCCGTCCCTCGTTCTGCATTTTCATCTCTTCGTCGGTGTACCCGTTACCTGTCATGCTGCCGATGAAAGGAATAACGTTCATGACTATCTGTTCCGGGAACTTCTTTATCTCGTATTCTTCCCCGTTCACATACGCATTGACCTGCTGTTCCAGTTCATCGAGACCGCCCTGCCCTGCCCCGGACACCGCCTGATAAGTCGAAGCCACTATGGTCTCTATCGGAGACAGTCTGTTTATCCCCGCGACAGCCATGCAGGTGATGATGGTAGAACAGTTCGGGTTCGAGATTATCCCCTTGTTGTTCAGTGCATCGCTGCCATTGATCTCGGGCACCACCAGCGGCACGTCCGGATCCATGCGGAAAGCGGAACTGTTGTCGATGAATACTGCGCCGCTCTCAACAATATACGGGGCATACTCTCTGGCCTGCGTCTTGCCTACCGCACCGAGGACGTAATCCAGTCCTTCAAAGGAGGACGGTGACGCTGCGTGGACCGTTATGTCCGAGCCGCGGAACGGTATCTTAGTGCCTTCGCTTCTGGGGCTTGCCAGAAGCCTCAGCTCGTCCACGTCAAGACCGTATTCCTCTATCACTTTTATCATCTCGCGCCCGACCGCTCCGGTGGCGCCGAGCACTCCTATCCTGATACCCATTCTTTTCCCTCTCATCCCGCGAATCCTTCGTAAAGGACCTTTATCGCAGTCTCGTAATCGCTGTTGTCGACTCCGACCGTTATTGCTAGCTCGTCTGAGCCCTGAGCGATAGTCTTGATATTGACTCCGGCCTGTCCCAATGCCCCAAAGAGCTTGCCGGCGATGCCGGGTCTTGAATTCATCTTGCGTCCTACCGCTGCTATCAGGGATACTCCGTCCTGCACATCCACGCTGTCAGGCCCGCATCCGGAGCGGATATCCTTGATTATGTCATACAGTCTCTCACCCAGCGATTCATTGGAGCATACCACCGCGAACGAATCCAGTCCCAGTGTGATGTGTTCCGTGGGCACATGATACCTGTCCAGTATCTCAAGGACCGTCTTCAGGTCCAGATCCACGCTGAGATTCCTTTTGACGATGGTGATTATGGAGAAATCCCTTCTGCCGGCGATCCCGGTGATGAATCTCTCGGAGTCTTCCGCCGCCTGCACGCTGTCTGTTATCAGCGTGCCCGGATGGTCCGGTTCATTGGTGTTTCTGATGTTCAGCGGTATCCCCTTTTCCCTGACCGGGAATACGGACTCCTCATGGAGCACCGAAGCCCCCATGAAGGCGAGCTCCCTGAGTTCCGCGTAGGTGATCTCCGGTATTGGGCTCGGATCCTTTACGATCCTGGGATCTGCCATCAGGATACCGGATACATCTGTCCAGTTCTCATAGACCGACGCCGAAACGGCTGCCGCCGCGACAGCACCGGTGATGTCGCTTCCTCCTCTGCTCATGACCTTGATCTTTCCGGAAGGCAGAGAACCGTAGAAGCCCGGGATCACTATCCTGCCGTATCTCTTGTAGGCTGAGTCTATCGCTTCGTATGTCTTGCCGAGGTCAAGTTCTCCGTCGTACCCGAAGAACACGCACTCTGCGGCATCCACGAACTTGAATCCGAGATACTCCGCCATCATGCGCGCGGTGAAGTATTCTCCTCTCGAGACCAGCTCGTCTATGGCAATATCCCTGTTCAGGCGGGATCTCAGTTTTCCGAATTCAGTTTCCAGATCATATGAGAGCCCGAGCTCGTCTCTGATCCCCTTCAGTCTGGAAAAGATCGTATCAGCGATCTCATCGCATGATACCCCGTATGTGATGTGGGCGTGGCACAGATACAGAAGATCCGTCAGTTTGTGGTCGGAAGCATCCCTCTTGCCTGCTGCGGAGATGACCGCTATCTGCCTTTCCGGATCAGCTTCGATGATCGCTTTGACTTTTCTGAACTGTTCAGGTCCGGCGACTGAGGATCCTCCGAACTTCGCTACCTTTACCATCCGTTATTCCACCGACGCAAAGAATACATTGCGTCCTTCCTTTCTGATACTTCTCACCTTGTCATGCATCTCCTCTGCCGGGACCAGGTCTGTAATTATCCACACGGTGTCTGCTTCTCTGTGCCATTCTTCAGTGGCACTGAATCTGCTGGCCATGTCGCTGTCGCATCTGACGAGATACCGTCTCTGCGGCAGATTTCGCTCCTCTGTCCTTACACACCCGTGCGGCATCATCTCAAGCGTTCCGTCCATGATGCCTGTCAGGTCTCTCAGAACGGCGGAAGCCGTGGGATATCTTCCTGCTCCCTGCCCGAACAGAGTGATGAGTCCGGCTCTCTCTCCCGTGTAGGACACACAGTTGAAATTCTTTCTGACCGACTTCTCCATCCCGTCAAAGAAGATCACCGGCTCCACGAATGCGTAGACAGATCCGTTTTCGTTGAGACCTCCGCTCGCTATCAGCCTTACCGCGCCACCTCTTCCGTTTATCACTTGGGCATCCTTTGCGGTGAATTCATATATACCTTCCACGTCTTTTGCAGATGACGGCTGTCTGCCGTATGCCACCGCGCAGGCGAGCAGTATCTTGCGGAAGGAATCCATCCCGGACAGATCAGCGGAAGGATCTGCCTCCGCATATCCCAGCGCCTTCGCCCGAGCCAGGGCTTCGTCGAAGCCCATTCCCTCAGACTGCATCGCATCCAGGATATAATTAGTAGTCCCGTTCAGTATCCCTCTGATACCGGTGATCCTGTCGCTCTTTACTGCCACGGACAGGTTGTGCAGGATCGGCACTCCGCCTCCGCACGCAGCGCTGAAAAGGAACGCTTTTCCCTTCTCTCTCGCAAGATCAGCCAGTTCGATCCCCTTCTCCGCGACCATCGCTTTATTCGACGTTACGAAATGCTTTCCGGAGCGGATCACCTTTTCGGCAAAGGAAGCCGCAGGTTCAACGCCACCCATAGCCTCTACAACGGCATCTACGGAACCGTCAGACACTATGTCTTCTATATCGGTCACCATGAATGGCTCTGTGCATTCGTGCGGCAGCACGAGGACAGGTCCGCACTCCAGTCCCGGAGCACTGCGGACCATCTCATACACACCTTTTCCTACTGTGCCGTATCCCAGAACAGCTACTTTCATGGAACCTCTCCTGTCCGCAATAAACGGACACTTGTTTTTGGTATGCGAACATGATATCATGTAATGGTTCGAAATACA
>JAFYZY010000131.1 GCA_017548485.1 Oscillospiraceae bacterium
ATGAGCGTGTGTATCAGGTCATTCAGTTGAAACCATTCACTTGCGGATATCGCCGCCGACATCATCTTTCGTTGAAGTAATTCTACAACAAAACTACAATATATTCAATGAATCTGTGACTAAATTATGTATATTTAAGAAGCAGGCGATTCATCCCATGTTTGAAAGCACGGGTATTCTCGCTTAACTGAATAAAGATTTTGCGAAAAATCACAGAAACGACCCTAAAACCGTCGAAAAAATCACAGAAACGGCCCTAAAACCGTCGAAAAAATCACAGAAACGGCCCTAAACCGTTTTGAAAAATCTCAGGACAATAGCGGAAAAAAAGAAGGGAACAGGATAATGGAAAACATATCCTCCAGAATATCCGGAATCGCGGACAGATATAAAGACAGGTTCTTTGAGATATTCAAACACTGTCATATGTATCCCGAGATAAGCCTCAGGGAATATGAGACCACGAAGTATATAAAAGGCATAATGGCGGAACTGGGCATCCCGGAACACGGGAAGCAGCCCGAGACCGGCGCCGTTTTCCTCCTCGAAGGAGGAAGACCGGGACCCTGCGTGGCCCTCAGAGCCGACATAGACGCGCTTGAGATCACCGAGCAGTCCACATGTCCCTTCCCGTCACAGAATGAAGGGGCGATGCACGCCTGCGGACATGACGTCCATTACGGAGGACTGCTGTGCGCGGCCATCATCCTCAGCGAGCTGAGGGAGGAGATAGAGGGCAGCGTCAAGTTCATCTTCCAGCCCGGAGAGGAGCTCAACATGGGAGCCAGGTTCCTCATACCGGACGGAGTCCTGGAGGATCCCCATGTGGAGGCGGTATACGGCTATCACACCTACGCCTTCATGAAGACCGGCGAGGTCGGCATAATCCACGGACCCATCATGGCCAGCGTGGACGACATAAACGTCACGGTAAAGGGAAAGGGCGGCCACGGAGGCATCCCGCAGATGGCAACGGATCCCGTGGTGGCGACCGCCGCTATCATACAGGGACTGCAGAGCATCGTGGCCCGCAACGTTAGTCCCGTTGACTCCGGCGTGGTGACCATCGCGTCGGTGCTGGCGGGCGGAGAGAGGATAAACAACATAATACCGGACGAGGTCCGGCTCAGGGGCACCATAAGAGCATATAGGGAAGATACCGAGTACATGATGTGGGACCGCGCAAGGGAGATCTGCGAGAGCACCGCGAAGGCCTACGGATGCGAGGCCGAAGTGCAGTTCATACACCATCTGCCAGTCACCGACAACATGCCGCACGACGGCAGGAGGGACCTGTACGGCATAGCTCTCAAAGCGGCGGAAGCGATAGGATGCTCCGTATCGTCTCCGGAGCCTTCCGGAGGCGGAGACGACTTCTCCCTCTACATGAAGGGCGTCGACGGCCATCCCGGAACCGCCGGGTTCTATTACTGGCTCGGAGTGGGCAACGAGGAGAAGGACTGCATGCATTCCTGGCACAGCCCAAGGTATCAGGCGGATCCCGACGCAGTGCCCGTCGGAGCGAAACTGCTGGCGGTGTCGGCGCTGCTGACGCTGGACGAACTGAAGAAGGAACGGGAGGAGCGCGCGGATGCTTGACCGCAAAGGGTTTGACCTCTGGGCGGACGGATACGACGCCGCGGTGGGCCTTTCCGACGAAGACGGCAGTTACCCGTTCGCGGGCTATAAGGCCGTCCTGGGCGAGATATACCGCGTGATAATGGAAAAGCCCGGCACATCGGTGCTGGATCTGGGTTTCGGGACGGGCACGCTCACCTCCAGACTCTATGAGGGCGGCCATGAGATATACGGCCAGGACTTCTCCGGAAGGATGCTGGAGATAGCTTCCGGGAAGATGCCGGGAGCCCATCTGTATACGGGAGATCTGGCGGAAGGACTCGTCCCGCAGCTGCTTGAAAACAGATACGACTTTGCAGTCGCGACATACTCGTTCCATCACCTGACGGATGAGCGGAAGGTATCGCTCATAAGGCAGCTTCTGGACCTTCTCAGCGAAGGCGGCATGATCCTCATAGGGGACGTGGCCTTCGAGACGGAAAGAGAGCTGGATATCTGCCGGTCACAGGCGGGGGAAGAGTGGGATGACGAAGAGATATACATCGTGGCGTCGGAACTGAGAAAAGAGTTCCCGGACCTGATGTTCGAGACGAAGTCATTCTGCGCGGGAGTCCTCACCCTCCGGAAAGAGGACGGTATCCGCACTGACGTCATAAAAGAGGGAGACGGTCTCTGGGAGACCGCGGCTGAATACGCTTCCGGCGTGTCCTGGAAGGCGGGACCCTATCTGGCAAATATGATGAGGACAGGGCAGTTCAAGGACTGGGAGAGAGTCATAATCGCCCGGGAAGGCGATGAGATCCTGGGCTTCTGCGACTTCACCGAATACGACGACATGCCGCAGGAGAAAGGTTATTCTCCCTTTATAGGATTCGTCTTTGTGGGAGAACAGCACAGAGGCCGCCGCATCTCCCAGCGGATGATAGAGAAGGCGTGCCAGTACGCCAAGAGCCTGGGGTACAGCGCGGTATACCTCACCAGCACCGAGAAGGGGCTGTACGAGAAATACGGTTTTGTGAAGGTGAGCGAAGAGGACACAGTATTCGACACCCATGAGCAGCTGTTCATCAGATCCATTTGATAATCATCAGTGAGAGGCAGATATGGAAGACAGAGAACTATCTTTCCGCAGGCTGGATCCCGCGTCTGATAAAGAGATCATAAAGGAACTGTTCTCGTCGGTGTTCTGCGCAGCGCCCTGGTACGACGACTGGTCGGATCCGATCCAGCTGGACAGCTACATAAAGGATCTGACTGGGCAGGACAGATCGCTGTCCTATGGCCTTTTCGAAGCTGATGAAATGATCGGACTGGCGCTCGGGAATATTCGGCACTGGTATTCCGGAACAGAGTATATGATAGACGAGTTCTGCATCAGGACTGACAGGCAGGGCCGGGGACTCGGGTCTTATTTCATGAAGAAGATCGAGAACGACCTCAGAACG
>JAFYZY010000132.1 GCA_017548485.1 Oscillospiraceae bacterium
TCCAGAGCGGCTCCCATCATTCTCGTGTTGTCAGGGTCCACCAGATCGTCGGCGTCTCCGCACCAAACGTAGGCGGACGGATAGGACGGTGTTATGTGTCTTTCAACGGACATCCTGTCTATCATGGCAGGATCAGCGTCCGGTCCGAGAAGATTGTCGCGGGACTCCGGATGCGTCTTCTCACCCATGGTAATGACCGCATAGCAGAGAACCACGGTGACCGGCTTGGGTGCATCATACTCGTCCAGGCAGTAGCTCGCCGCCAGATGTCCTCCGGCGGAACTGCCCCACAGCGACCAGCCTTCCGTATCGACGCCCCATTCGTCCGCTTGAGCAAAGATCTCTTCGACCGCTCTCTTCACGTCGTCCTGGGGATTCGGGAACCTTGCTTCATCCTTGACTCTATAGTACAGAACAAATGCGTTGTAGCCCTTTTTGTTCAGGGCTTCCGCGTAGGGCTTCCCCTCTATGAAGTTGCACACCACTGCGTAGGCTCCGCCCGGGAGTATCAGCGCGAAGGGATGCTTCTCTCCGTCGTCTATCAGAAACTTCTGAAGCTCATAATGGCTCGGTCTTGTGAAGTCTGCCAATGCTTCCTTGTCCAGTATGGGATCCATATCTATATCCTCCATGTTTATTGCTGTATTAAACTCTTTTGTATTGCAACTGTAATATAGTTGATCGACTTAGTAAACTGTATCGCATATAATAGGCACTGAAACGGAGGTAACTCACATGGCTAAGACACCTATTCAGATCAGGATCGATCCTGAAATAAAGAAACAGGCGACTGCTTTGTTCAGCAGTCTGGGACTTGATATGTCCGGTGCTGTGAATCTTTTTCTCTATCAGTGCGTGCTTCGCGGCGGTCTTCCCTTTTCCGTGGAACTGCCGCAGTACAATGAAGAAACACTTGCTGCAATGGCTGAAGCAGAACGTATTTCCAGCGACCTTAATGTCAAAAGCTATTCCTCTATGGATGAATTGAAATCAGCTCTGGAGGAGTGATCAGCGCTTCAGCGTTTCAGTTCTGATCAGGGATCTTCTCTGCCGAGAGTTCCACCCACGCGGAGCGGAATCCCGCAGCAAGCGCCACTCTCTGGGACGCAAGATGAGAGAACGACGTGCCGTAGAACGGCAGATATCCGTCCTGCAGGACCAGGTTCTTGAGTACGGTGACCAGTCTTTCGGCTATTCCCCTTCCCCTGAACTCCGGCAGCACGTTGATGCCGATCTGTCTCATCGTCGGGCTGTCGGCGCTGGCTCCGGCCATGCCGACTATCTCTCCTCCGACGACCGCCGCGGCTCCTATGACGTCCGGAGCCTCCTCCGCAAAGACGTATGCCTCGTCCCAGCGCTCGTCGCCTCTGAACTTCTCTATCTCCTCCTGATGGAAGATCATTATCTGCATGCCGTCGTCCGGCAGGATACTGAGCTCATCCGATATAAAGAACGGATGGGCCATTTTTATTCTGCAGCGCTTTTCGTTGAGCTGCGTCTCGAGTTCCTTGAGGTTCTTGAACTCAAAGAACCATTCGGATCCGGTGTCCGCGTACTTCTCCCTGCACCACGCGATCAGCTCCTCATCCCCGGTAAACATGAGCTTGCCGTTCACGGCGCAGATGCTGAGCGGCCGCACCAGGTCGTTGCGGTACCTGCGGCGTCCCTCCAGCGGCTCATAGAGCGTGAATACGTTTGAGGGCGACTCCACGTCCTCTTGTGTGCAGCAGTAGTCTATGGAAAGCTGTTTTCTCAGTATCCCGTTCAAGGCGTTATCCTTCTTTTCCGTTTTCTTCCAGAAGCTCTTTGAGAAGACGCTCCCGGTTGTTGATAAACATCTCGGTGATCCGGTAGCTGTCGGTCTCCTCGTAGCTCACCCTGTGTATCTCTCCCCCGTCGAAGCTCAGTATCTCCGCTCCAGGCAGTCCCGTCAGTATCGGCGACTGGGTAGCTATAAAGAACTGCGCTCCTTCCCCGGCGCATCCCGCGATCGTGAGCAGCAGCGTCAGCTGCCTCTGGGGCGACAGCGCCGCCTCCGGCTCGTCCAGGAAGTAGAGTCCGTTTCCGCGGAAATAGTTCTGCGCTATGTGCAGGAAGCTCTCCCCGTGGGACCTCTCGTGCAGATGCTGCGGCACGCCGCCGATCTGCCGGCCGTACTCCTCTTCCGCGGTTGCCACGTTGTAGAAGCTCTCCGCCCGCAGGAAATATCCCCATTCCGGTCTTCTGATCCCTCTGGACAGCGTCAGGTGCGAGGAGAGCTCCGAGTGTGAGTCGTATGTGGAGAAGCTGTAGTTCCTGGTCCCTCCCTCCGCGTTGAAGCCCGCGGCTATCGCCATGGCTTCCAGGAGAGTGGACTTACCGGTCCCGTTCTCCCCGGTGAGAAAGGTCACGGGGCTGCCGAACTCCATCCTGCTGATGCCGGCCACGGCCGGTATCTGCCTGAGATAGCTGTCTTCTGCGACTTCGTCCCAGTCGACGGAAAGCCCGCATATATACAGGCGGTCTCCTGTCACGGCAGTCCCTCCTCTCTCACATGTTATCTGTTGATGCTATTGTAGCAAATCAGGACTTCTTCGTTAATGCCTTAAGTTGTTTCTTCCTGTTTCTCCTCGCTCTTCTGATGTCGTCCGTCATGACCCAATAGA
>JAFYZY010000133.1 GCA_017548485.1 Oscillospiraceae bacterium
CGCAGTTTTGCCTGCTCCATCGCGATGGTGTCATAAACGCTTCCGAGCGGTGTCGCGATTATGCTGTACACGAATCTCAGCAGCACTATCGTAGGGATGTTCCTGACCACCATGAATGCGGAGAATATCAGAATAGTGATGATATATCCGATATCCATGACCAGGTTCTTGGAGCGGGCTCTGTCAGCGATCCTTCCGAGTATAGGGAGGGTGATGAGGGAGATTATCTGTGTGATTCCGTTGATGACTCCCAGGGTCTTTACCGGGACGCCCATCTCGGTGAGATACAGTCCCATGAAGCTGCCCTGAACTGAGCCTCCGCAGAAAACGATGATGTAGAAGATATAGAAGATCCACGGACTCTTCGGGTTGTCTCTTTCGAACTTTTTCACTTTTGTCACCATATATATCCTTTTTTCTTTCTATCAATATATTAACACATAAAAGCGCGAAATTTGCCGGTGCGCAGAAAAACAGGCAGGAATATTCCTGCCTGTAAGATGTGCCAGATGATACGTTTTTCCCAATCAGGAAACGGTGTTCTGCTCCGCTGAGCTTCCTTTACGGATCGAAGTCAGTCCCATGATGATCCCAAGAATGTTGAGGGGGATCATACATGCGTACAGACCTTTGATCGGATGCTTTCCCAGCAGTTCGAACAGATGGTGCAGCCCGCTTCCCGCGAAGTCCGCCACAAGAACGGCGATGACCTGGACAGAATGCCTGAGAGTGGTCTGCGCGGTCACTTTGAGGTCTTCCGGGGCGTGATCGTAAAGGAACTGCGCCATGCCGATTATCACGGGTACGAGCTGTATACCGTTAAGAGCCATGGTGGCTGTCAGCACCCATGGGTCATTAGTGAGCGAGCATACAGTCCATCGGAACGTGCCGACTGCCAGGACCACGAGCAGGGACCGCTCGACACCGATCTTCTGAAGCCACCTCTTTCCGGGACCTAGATGGAAAGGGAGTTCCGAAAGGCCCAGGACCGCGTGTGCGATGCCGATGATGGCATAGTCTCCGCCCAGTTCCTGGGCATAGTTGCCGAAGTAGGTGTTGTTCACTGAACTGGACAGGGAGTATACGAAGAACATGATCATGACGTTCCTTACCTGTCTGTCTTTTAGGATGGAGAAGACCCGCATGGCGTCGGATTCCTCGTTGGGAGACACCACCACTCTGACGACACGTGACGATCTGGGAAGCAGAAGGGCTATGATAAAGGTCAGCATATAGCTGCCTATGAGCATGGGGAAGATAGCTCCTATGTTTCCCTTGAGTCCGAATCCGGAGGCGAATGACATGATGGAATAGCCTATGGTACCGCTCATGCGTATCGGGCGAACTCCCATCCGTTTTTGCGGCAGTACTCCATGGTTATCGTCTCATACACGCTGGAGATAGGGGTGAAGAACATGGCGTACAATATGCGGAACACGCATATCATTATAAGGTTCTTCGCCTTGCTGAGCATAAACAGAATTGTTATGGATACAGCAAGTTCGGTGCACAGAACCTTGTTCTTCGTGGGAGCTCTGTCGGCTATCCTTCCCAGTACGGGAAGAACGAAGAGGGACAGGATCTGTATTATTCCGTTTAGAAGTCCTATCGTTTTTACGGGGAGACCCGACTCGGTGAGATAGAGAGTCAGAAAACTGCCCTGGATAGCGATACCGAAATACACTACGAAATAGTAGATGTAGAAGATCGCAGGACTTTTGGGATCGTTCTTGTCATACCTGATCACAGCATTCACCTTATTTCTATATTTCTTATTCTCATAGTATCACGATAAATCGGAAAGCAGCAACATTCACCGGCTCCGCTCCATGACATAAAGAAAAGCGGCAGATAAGACTGCCGCTTCGTTCGATATACACTGCTGATCCGTCGTTCAGACCGAAAGGTCGGGATCAGGCAAGTCGTTGAGTTCCAGAACTCTGTCATACTCTTCACCGGTGATGTGACAGTACCCGCCGGGATTCTTTATGAGGTAATCCTGATGATACTCCTCAGCGTCGTAGAAACAGGAGAGGGGAGAGAGTTCAACGCAGAATGGGTCATAGTTTATGCGGACCTCGTCGAATATCTTTTCCGCTGTTTTTCCCGAGACTTCATCGGTGTAGTATACACCGGTCTGGTACTGGCTTCCGATATCGTTTCCCTGCCTGTTGCTCACGGTGGGATCGATGCAGATGAAGAAAGCCTTCAGCAGTTTGTTCAGACTGATGCGCTTGGGGTCATAGATCACCTTTACAGTTTCTCTGTGACCGGTCGTGTCGGTCTTGACCAGCTCGTAACTGGGTGAGGCAACGGTTCCGTTTGCGTAACCTACCGTAGTTGAAACGACTCCGTGCAGGGACTGGAATACTTTCTCTGTCCCCCAGAAACAGCCGCCGGCAAAATAGATCTCTTTAAACCCAGACATAATATGCTCCTTGTTTTTTTGCAGTATATCACAATCCGGAAGAGGATTTGCACTGCAGATGGCCAATAGTCCTAGCATGGCGTATAATACCACAATAAGGGAAACAGTGTGACAATACAGACGATATATTATTGCGGTACATAAACGGAATGGAAACTGATCTGGATTTGAAAGAAAACAGCCGGGCTTTGATCAGCAGGAAGGTGGCTGAAGAAGGAGCCGGGATCGGCTATGTGATCCGTGATGAATGGGTGGGAGAAGACAGCGGATGGAGATTCTACTCAGGTGATGAGGATGCCCTCTTTTTCATGGAGCCGGATCATATGATCTGGGCTTCACTGAAAGAAATTGCTGATGCATATCCTGAACTGGAGCCTTTGCTGAATGCTCCAGCCGGATCCGAATACCGGAGGGATCAGGGCGGAATATTCAGACCGGCGGAAAAAACTCCCGAGACAGCGGACCGGGCGCTGATCAGGGCGCTGGCCGAGAGGCAGGGGAGAGGAAGAGATCCGTTTATATTTGTGATAGTACTGGCAGTGCTGGCAGCGGTGTATCTTATTATCAGAGCTCTGCTCGATTAACTGAAAAAGCCCGCGTACGGCGGGCTATATCTGTATAGAAAAGAGGCGCATATCGCATCATTGTGATATGCGCCTTTCTCATATATTAAAGTCTCTCGTTCTTCTCGATATCGAGGAAATACTTGTATGTGTCCACAGTGAGCTCTCCGCAGGCTGCTTCATCACATGCGATGATCGCACCGTTGTGCATCTGCAGCGCCGAGCATGTCCACTTCTGTGATACTCCGCCTTCCACTGTCGCGGCGAGAGCTTTTGCCTTGTTGTGGCCGTTGATCAGGATAAGGACCTCTTTGGAGTCAGTGACTGTTCCGACTCCGACGGAGAGCGCCTGGGAGGGGACCTTCTCCGGATCGTTCCCGAAGAAGCGGGAGTTCACGATGCGGGTGTCGGTGGTCAGGTTCCTGACACCGGTCCTGGATGTGAGAGATGTATAGGGCTCGTTGAACGCGATGTGTCCGTCTACGCCGATGCCGCCCATGAAGAGGTCGATACCGCCGTAGGAGGCGATCTTCTCTTCGTATCTCGCGCATTCGCCTTCCGGATCATCGGTCATTCCGTTCAGGATGTTGATGTTCTCCGGCTTCATGTCCACCAGATGATCGAAGAAATTGTCGTGCATGAAATACCAGTAGCTCTGGTCATGTTCATGGGGAAGGCCAAGGTACTCATCCATGTTGAACGTCACGACGTTCGAAAAGGACAGTTCACCTGCCTGGTTCATCCTTGCCAGTTCCTTATATACACCGATCGGCGAAGAGCCAGTGGGCAGACCGAGAACGAAGGGCCTGTTTTCCTTATGGCTGCGGATCTTGTTTGCGATATAGTCGGCAGCCCATTTGCACATCTTGTCATAGTTGTCCTGAATTACGACTCTCATTAATGATCCTCCAGATCTTATATGTTTATTCAACAGTATTAAATTGTACACTGTTCAGACGCCTTTTCAATCCGCATTTTCAACAAACGTTGTGCCGCGGTCCAGCAGGTCAGGCAAGGATGTCAGCGTCCGTTACGGTTATGAGGGCTTCGTCAGAAAGTGCGCTCATGTCTTCGGAGGAAGCGATCCTGGCGGACTGCCTCTCGATCGTTCTGTCGCAGAGATTCCTGACGCCTCTGCCGTTGCCG
>JAFYZY010000134.1 GCA_017548485.1 Oscillospiraceae bacterium
GCCTCACAAAACATTTTAACACCTTCTGGGGCCGCAATAATACAAATGAATGTAATTTTTTTAGCGCCATGCTTCTTAAGCATTCTGGCTCTACACCTCAGGCACCGTGTTCCACGCGTTCCTGGGAGAGAGGCTGCCGGACTGGAGGAGCGCGGCGGCTCTGGTCAGGAAGATAGCGGAGAACTACAAGCTCCCGTACTACACCATGTCCCCGACCTACAGCGTGTGCCAGAACCACGGCTACATCACAGGAGAGGTGCATGAGTGCCCGGACTGCCACAGCGAGACAGAGGTATACTCCAGGATCACCGGCTATTACCGCCCGGTCAAGAACTGGAACGACGGGAAGACTCAGGAGTTCCAGGACAGGAAGGAGTATGTGATCGGCCATTCCCACCTGACACATGAAGGTGTCCGCGGGGAACAGCACGTTCACGAGGACCCGGCCGCCGCTGTCGAGCAGGCGCCCGCCGATCCCGACAGGATCATCCTCTTCGAGACCCGCACCTGCCCCAACTGCAGAATGGCCAGGACCTTCCTGGACAGAGCCGGGATCCAGTACGAAGAAGTGATCGCGGACGAGAATGAAGAAGAGTGCGACAAGTTCGGAGTCCGTCAGGCTCCCACGCTGGTGATAGTCAGCGGAAAGCTCTATGACAAGATCGAGAACGTGTCCAATATCAGGAAGTACATCAACGAGGTCGCAGTAGATCGTGGCTGATACAGTTTATGACATCCTTATAGTAGGCGCAGGCCCCGCCGGACTCACGGCGGCGATATACGCCTGCAGGGCAGGCAAGTCTGTCCTGGTGCTGGAGAAGGAAGTGTTCGGCGGTCAGATCACCCACTCTCCCAAGGTGGAGAACTATCCCGGATATCTGGAGATGAGCGGGAATGAGTTCGCGGAGCTGCTCATGATGCAGGCCCAGGACCAGGGAGCGGAGATAGATCTGGCAGAGGTCCTGGACGTCACGGTGGACGACAGAGGCATCAAGCATGTTATGACTGACATGGGAGAATATCTGAGCAGGGCCCTCATAATCGCCTCCGGATCAAAGCACCGCGAACTGGGAGTTCCCGGAGAGCAGGATTATGTCGGAAAAGGCATATCCTACTGCGCGGTGTGCGACGGAGCGTTCTACGCGGGAAAGCATGTCGCTGTCATCGGAGGAGGCAACAGCGCTCTCCAGGAAGCGGTCATGCTGGCGGAGAGATGCTCACAGGTCACGGTGGTGCAGAACCTGGCATTCCTCACCGGAGAGGAGAAGCTTTCGGAGAAGCTCTTCTCCATGGACAATGTGGATTTCATCTACAGCAGCGTGGTGGAAGCGCTTGAGGGCGAAGGCGAGCTCGAGAGAGTCATCCTCCACAACACAGAGACGGGACAGAGCGTCCCCCTCGAGGTGGACGGCGTGTTTGTGGCCATCGGGCAGATCCCGGAGAACGGGCCCTTCGCTAAGGTCGCCAAGCTCGCGATGAACGGTTACTTCGATTCGGGCGAGAACTGCACGACCATGACGCCGGGAGTCTTCGTCGCAGGAGACTGCAGACAGAAGAACGTGAGACAGATCACCACAGCCACGGGAGACGCCGCAGTTGCAGCGGTCTCCGCGTGCAGATGGCTGGATTCACAGTGAATAGAGATCCAAGCGGAAGAGAAGCAGGCCGGAAAGGTCTGCTTCTTTTGCCGTATGGCATATAACTCTGTATAATAAGCATCATGGAAGAGAAGAATTCTAATTACGCTTATATGCTGCTCTGCGCGGACGGCACATACTATTCCGGGTGGACCAACGATCCGCAGCGCAGACAGAAGGCGCACGATTCCGGCAGAGGCAGCCGCTATACCAGGGCGAGACTGCCCGTCAGGATGGTATATATGGAAGAGTTCGCGGACAAGGTCTCCGCGATGAAGAGAGAGGCCGAGCTCAAGAAGCTCAGCCACGAAGAGAAGAGAGAGCTGGCACGGAGATATCTGGAGGAGCACGATGGCGGCACGGAAAGCTGACATAGTCGTCATAGGGGGAGGACCGGCAGGCTACACCGCCGCGATCTTTGCCGCGAAGAACGGCGCCGGAGTGCTGCTCGCCGACAAGGCGAAAAGACCGCTCATGAAGCTGCGCATCTCCGGAAAGGGGCGCTGCAACCTCACCAACAACTGTACCGATGCGGAGTTTTTCGACAATATATTCAGGGGGTCGAGGTTCCTCAGAAGCGCAGAGAGCAGGTTCGGTCCGCAGGATATAATGGAGTTCATGGAAGAGCTCGGAGTGCCGCTCAAGACAGAGAGAGGCAGAAGGGTCTTTCCGGTGAGCGACCGGGCTGACGACGTAGCTCAGGCACTCATCGACGAGGCGCAGAGATGCGGCGTGAAGGTCATCAAAGAAGAAGTTAAGAGCATAGAGGTGACGGACGGCAGGGTGACAGGTGTCATCACATCCTCCGGAAAGACGGAATGCGGCGCGGCGGTGCTGGCCACCGGCGGACGGTCATATCCCGCCACGGGAAGCACCGGGGACGGATACCGCATTGCCGCGGAGCTCGGCCATACGGTCAGCAGGACCTATCCGGCGCTGGTGCCGCTCACCTGCGCGGAACAGTGGTGCGCCGAGGCGGAGGGGCTCTCCCTGAGGAACGTCAGGCTCACCTGCAGGAAAAAGAAGAAGGTGCTGTTCAGCGAACAGGGCGAGATGCTCTTCACGTCTGAGGGGATCTCAGGGCCGCTGGTCCTGACCATGTCATCGATGATAGCCGGTGAGGACATAGCTGAACTTGAGACCCGGATAGACCTGAAGCCGTCTCTTGACCGTGAGACACTGGACAAAAGGCTGCTGAGGGATATGCAGGAGATGTCCAACAGGGCATTCAAGAACAGCCTCGGGGAACTTCTTCCGAAGTCGCTTATCCCGGTCATCGTCAGACTCAGCGGGATAGATCCCGATAAGAAGGTCAACGGCATCACATCGGCAGAGAGAGGCAGGCTTCTGGAGCTGCTCAAGAATCTTCCGCTGACTGTCACCGGGACCGGGGGGTGGAACGAGGCGATAGTCACCGCCGGGGGCATAACCACGAAGGAAGTGGATCCCAGGACCATGGCTTCGAAGCTGATCAGGGGACTGTATATCGCCGGAGAGGTACTGGACGCCGACGGAGCCACGGGAGGATACAACCTCACCATAGCATTCTCGACAGGACACGCCGCAGGCACAGCGGCTGCTGAATATCTTAAGGAGGAAGACCGCCCCGATACGGAAGGACCCGGGGACGGAAAGAAAAAGACCATGCACGCGATAGCGATCGACGGACCTGCCGGAGCAGGAAAGAGCACAATAGCAAAGGCCGCGGCCAGGGAGCTCGGTTTCATCTATGTCGACACAGGGGCTCTCTACAGAGCGATAGGACTCTCGGCGCTCAGACACGGTGTCGGCATAAACGACAGGGAAGGCGTCAGCGGACTGCTCGCCTCCACTGAGGTCGATCTCAGATATGTGGACGGGGAGCAGAGGGTATTCCTCAACGGCGAGGACGTGAGCGGCGAGATAAGGACAGAGGAGGTATCCATGGCGGCCTCCGCGGTATCCGCGCAGCCGGACGTCAGGGCGTTCCTGCTGGAGCTGCAGAGGGATCTCGCTAGAAAGAACAACGTGGTCATGGACGGGCGAGACATCGGTACGGTGGTCCTGCCCGACGCCAAGTGCAAGATCTTTCTCACGGCTTCTCCCGAAGTTAGGGCTATGAGAAGGTACAAACAGCTCCTGGAGAAGGGTGAGGAAGCCGACTATGAGGCGGTCCTGGAGGACCTCAAGACCAGGGACTACAACGACACCCACCGCGAGATCGCCCCGCTTAAGCTGGCCGACGACGGAGTGGAGGTGGACACCAGTGAACTTGATCTCGAGGAGTCGATCAGAGCGGTCATCGATACGGCAAAGGAGAGACTGGGTATCTGAATGGCAGAGATAAGACTTGCTGAGACCGCCGGATTCTGCTTCGGGGTGGACCGCGCGGTAAAGATGTGCGAGAAATATCTGGATGAAGGACGCAGGGTGTGCACTCTGGGTCCCATCATCCACAACGACCGCGTGGTATCGGAGCTCGCAGCCAGGGGATGCACTGCGGTGGAGTCCCCGGAGGATGTGCCGGAAGGCGCGGTGCTGGTGATAAGGAGCCACGGCGTCGGAGCGGGCGTGCTCGATAGATGCAGGGAACTGGGTATAGAGGTGGCCGACGCCACCTGCCCCTTCGTGGCCAAGACCCACAGGATAGTGTCCGAGTCCGGAAGGGAAGGAAAGTTCGTCATCATAGCCGGCGACCGGGACCATCCGGAGGTGGAGGGGATAACCGGACACTGCACCGGAAGGTATGCCGTTATAGGCTCTGAGGAGGAACTGCCGCAGGCAGTGGAACAGGCCGGAGAAGGCGCGGAGACGGTCCTGGTCGCGCAGACCACGTTCAGCCTCGAAAAGTACCTTAAAATGGCTGAAAAAGCGAAAAAAAACTATACAAGTTTGACTGTTCTTGATACAATATGTAATGCGACACATAGCAGGCAGGAGGAGGCAGCGAAGCTGGCATCCGAAAGCGATCTGTGCGTCGTAATTGGGGGACATAACAGCTCCAATACGCAGAAACTCAAAGAGGTCTGCGAACAGTATGCACCTACGGTTCGTGTTGAGAACGCAAATGAGATCACGCGTGAAATGTTGCTGGGCAAAGAAAGGATCGGAGTTACAGCCGGTGCTTCTGCGCCGTACCCTCTTATCAAGGAGGTGCTCGCTAAGATGAGCGAAATCACAAACAACGAATTTAACTTTGAAACTGAACTGGAGGAATCGCTGAAGCCGGTGCATCGCGGGCAGAGGGTAGAAGGAACTGTTATTGAGATCAGACCTACCGAAGTCGTTGTCGATATCGGCCGCAAACACACAGGATTTGTACCTTCCGACGAAGTAACCGAGGACTCTTCCGCATCACCGGAAGAAGTGCTCAAGGTCGGTGAAAGATATACGTTTCTCGTAACAAAGGTTCAGGACCTTGAAGGTGTCGTCACACTTTCCCGCAAGAGAGTCGAGAACGAGACAGGAATGAAGGAAGTTCTTGCAGCGTTCGAGAGTGGTGAGACACTTGACGCCTACATCACAGAAGTCGTCAGCAAGGGTCTGGTCGCGAACTACAAAGGCGCCAGAGTATTCATCCCCGGCAGCCAGGCGACACTGCGCCGCGGAGAGCCGTTCGATCAGCTTCTCCACACGCATCAGAACATCCGCATCATTGAGGCCGACAAAGACCGCCGCCGCGTGATCGGATCCATCCGCTCGGTCCTCGAGGAGGAGAACAGCAAGAAGAAAGAAGAGTTCTTCCAGACAGTCGAAGTCGGAAAAGTCTATCAGGGCAAGGTCAAGTCCCTGACGAACTACGGTGCATTCATCGACCTCGGCGGAGTGGACGGAATGGTCCATGTTTCCGAGATGAGCTGGAAGCGCATCCACAATCCCTCCGAAGTATTCAGTGTCGGCGACGACGTTGAAGTCTTCGTAAAGGATTTCGATGTTGAGAAGGGAAGGATCTCCCTCGGCTACCGCCGCGAGGAGGACAACCCCTGGAACCTCATCCACACATATGAGATCGGCTCCGAGTTCACAGCTCCCGTCGTCTCCATCACGAAGTTCGGCGTGTTCGTGAGGATACTGCCTGAACTCGACGGACTGGTACACCTGTCCGAGATGTCCGTTGATCATGTCGATGATCCCGGCAAGCTCGTCAAGGTCGGCGACGAAGTCAAGGTCCGTCTCATCGGAATAGATGATGAGCGCAAGCGCATCTCTCTGTCGATGCTCGCAGAAGGCGAGAAGGAAGCGGCCCGCGAGGCAGCAAGGGCAGCCAAGGCAGCCCAGCAGGCAGAAGAACAGGAAGCTCAGCCGGAAGCGGCGGAAGAGCCCGCACCCGCAGCTGCTGAGGAACCCGCAGCCGTCGAGGAGCCTGTTCCCGCGGAAGAACCCGCAGCAGCAGAGCCCGCAGCAGAAGAACCTGCTGAGGAGCCTGCAGCGGAAGAGCCGGCGGAAGAATAAGAAAGCATTACCATCGATGACCGGTGCAGATATACTGCATCGGTCATTTTTACAGGAGAATCTGACCGGGAGGGACTGTCATGTCAGAGAGAACAAGATTCGGAAAGACTTCGAAAGGAGAAGAGATCGACGCGCTGCGCATCTTCGATACAAAGGGAAACAGCGCCGTCATAATAGAATACGGAGCTTCGGTCCAGAGCCTCGTCATCCGCGGACCGGAGGGCCCGGCGGATGTAGTGCTGGGTTATGACTCCGTGGAAGCCTACGAGAACGGAACGAGCTATATGGGAGCTACTCTCGGGAGAGTGACCAACAGGATAGGGAACGCGTCCTTCCGGGTGGACGGCACCGAATACAGAGTGACCGCCAACGAGAACGGGAACTGCCTGCACAGCGGGAACCGCGGGACGCATTTCGTAAAATGGGAAGGTTCACTGGAAGGAGAGACCGCGGTGTTCCGCTATCACTCGCCGGACGGAGAAGAGGGATTTCCCGGCAACATGGACACGGAGGTCAGGTTCCGCCTTGTCAACGGAGCTCTGCATGTCCGTTACACGGCCCGCGTTGACAGACCCTGCCCGGTTAACATCACCAATCACACGTATTTCAATCTCGCAGGAAAGGGAACGATCCTGGGTCACGAACTCAGGATCGATGCGGACAGGATCCTGGAAGCGGGACCCGGCAGCATACCGACGGGGAGATATCTGGACGTCACGGGAACGCCCTTCGATTTCAGGACAGCCAAACCGATAGGAAGAGACATCACAGCCGACGATCCGCAGCTTATCGCCGCAGGCGGATACGATCACAATTTCTGCCTCAACGGCAGCGGCTTCAGGGAGGCAGCTGAACTGACGTGCCGCGCCAGCGGGCTGGGAATGCGGGTAATGACCGACATGCCCGGGGCGCAGATCTACACCGGCAACTACATTCCGGAAGAGAAAGGCAAATGCGGCGCCGTATATGGAAAAAACACAGGTGTAGCGGTGGAGACCCAGTTCTATCCGGACACACCCAACAAGCCGGAATTCGGCGACATCACCCTGAGACCGGGTGAGGAATTCGACAGCGAAACGGTGTTCGCTTTCTACGCGCTGTAATATTGTGATGCAGAAAAACAGCAAAGTAATACAGACAGTAAACGGCAGATCTTACGAGATTACCGTTACACGCAAGAATGTAAAGAGAATGACACTGCGCATAGACAGGCAGGGAAAGCCCTGCCTGTCCGTGCCGGCCGGTGCTTCCCGGGCGGAGATAGAGGAGTTCCTCCGGTCCTGCAGCGGATGGCTGGCCGGGAACGCCGGGCAGAGATCATTCTTCTCGCTGCCTGAAACTCTCAGTGACGGCGACGAAGTCATGATACTCGGGGAAAACAGAAGGATAATACTGGTCAGCGGTCCCAAGGCGGCGCTGTCATTCCGGGAGGGAAGACCGGTACTTGCGATGAGAGGACCTGACGATCCGGTGAAGGCCGCGGCGGCGTATGAGAAGGCGCTTGCCGATCTCGC
>JAFYZY010000135.1 GCA_017548485.1 Oscillospiraceae bacterium
CTCCCTGTCTATGCCCTCGCAGTCGTACCGGTTGAGCAGCCTCACGTTCTCCAGGGACTTCACTCCCAGAAGAGTGCGCGCATCGTTGAGCAGGGAACGGGCCTCGTTGTCCAGCCCCGGTCTTTTTTCCACATAGATACGGTAAACCATATTCACTCCTTGTAAGCCGCCAGTGCTCTGGCTCCGATGTCGCGGCGGCAGTATCTGTTTTCAAAGGTGACTTTGCCGGCTATCTCATAGGCTTCTTTTATTGCCTCGGGAAGGGTGTCGGCAACGGCGGTGCATCCGACAACGCGGCCTCCGCTGGTGACCAGCTGACCGTCTTTTATGGCGGCTCCGGCCACGTAGACATTGTCCTTTACTTCATCCGGGATATTGAGAGGGAAACCTCTGTCATAATGTTCCGGATATCCGTCAGAAGCGAGTATCACACAGCAGGCGTGTCTGTCGCTGTACTTCACATCCACCTCGGAGAGACGCTCTTCCGTGACCGCTTTCATGACGGTGAGCAGATCGGTCTCCAGCAGGGGAAGCACGACCTGTGTCTCGGGATCCCCGAAGCGGCAGTTGTACTCAATGACTCTGGGACCGTCTTTCGTGATCATGAGACCGAAGTACAGGCAGCCCTTGAAGGTCCTGCCCTCGGCGTTCATGGCGTTCATCGTCGGGAGGAATATCTCCTTCATGCAGCGGTCTGCGACTTCTTTGGTGTAGTAGGGGTTAGGCGCTACGGTTCCCATTCCACCGGTGTTGAGACCCTGATCGTTGTCGCGGGCTCTCTTGTGGTCCATGGATGAGACCATGGGGACCATGGTCTTCCCGTCGGTGAAGGCGAGGACCGATACTTCAGGTCCTTCCAGAAATTCCTCTATGACTACGCGGTCTCCGCTGTGTCCGAACTTTCCGCCTTCCATCATATCGGTGATGGCCTGCGCGGCTTCCTCATGTGTCTGTGCGATTATGACTCCTTTTCCAAGTGCAAGACCGTCGGCCTTGACGACTGTGGGAAGAGGAGCTTCGGCTGCATACGCCAGGGCTTTTTCCATGTCGTCGAATGTCTCATAGCGCGCAGTGGGGATATGATATTTCTTCATGAGATCCTTGGAAAAGACTTTGCTGCCCTCTATTATGGCCGCGTTGGCTCTCGGCCCGAAGCAGGGGATGCCGATGCTCTCAAGCGCGTCCACGCAGCCCAGTACCAGCGGATCGTCCGGCGCTACTACGGCGTAGTCTATACCGTTCTTCCCGGCGAAATCCCGTATGCCATCGATATCGCTGGCGGCGATATTCACGCATGTCGCGTCAGCGGCGATGCCCCCGTTTCCCGGCAGGGCAAAGATCTCGGTGACTTCCGGGTTCTCCCTGAGTTTCTTTATGATCGTGTGCTCGCGGCCTCCGCCGCCTACGACCAGAAGTTTCATTCCTGTTCCTCCGAATTGTTTATAAGCTGATCTTATCCTTCTCTTTCAGCAGACTCTGACAGACTATCTCGGCAGCGCGGGGGAGTATCTTCCACTCCGCCTGCTCCATGACGCGCAGCTGCAGTACCTCTGGGGTGTCTCCATCCTCGATCCGCACCGGTTCCTGCAGGATGATCTGCCCGCCGTCCGGGACCTCGTTGACGTAGTGCACCGTGGCTCCGGTGACCTTGACTCCGTAGCTCAGCGCTGCTTCATGGACTTTGAGTCCGTAGAAGCCCTCACCGCAGAATGAGGGGATAAGCGCCGGGTGCACATTAATGATCCTGCCGGGATAATGGTCAGTGAACCGTTTGGTCAGGATGCTCAGGAAGCCGGCCAGGATGATGAACTCTATTCCACGGCTGTCCAGCTCCTGCATGAGAGACGTCTCGAAGCCTTCCTGCCCTCCGCATGACTTTCTTGTGAGAGTCAGTGCCTCGATACCGTTATTGGCTGCTCTCTCCAGAGCGTAGGCACCTTTGACGTTGGAGACTACCAGGACGATCTCGCCGCTTGAGAGCACACCGCTCTTCTGTGCGTCGATCAAAGCCTGCAGGTTGGTGCCTCCGCCGGAGACCAGCACGGCGATCTTTATCTTATCCATTACAGATCCTTTCAGGTTTTCCCGAATGTGCGGAAAAGCTTCCGCGTGTGCGGAAGCTCTCAGACCATGCGGAGACCTTCGTCTCCCTTTCCTATCTCGCCTGTGATATAGGCATCCGAACCGTGCTCCCTGAGTGTTTCGAGGACGCGGTCGGCCGTGACGGGGGAGACTATGAGAGCCATCCCGACGCCCATGTTGAAGGTGTTGAACATATCCCTCTCCGGAATGTTTCCGGTCTTCTGGATCAGATCAAAGACCGGCAGAACGCGCACTGCATCCTTCCTGATGACTGCTGTGAGACCGTCGGGGATGGCGCGCGGGATGTTCTCGTAGAATCCGCCGCCGGTTATGTTGCTGATGCCGTGGACTCCGCCAGCCTCTATGGCTGCGAGGACCGGCTTTACATAGATGTAAGTGGGGGTGAGCAGAGCCTCTCCCAAGGTCGTCCCGAGTTCCGGAACGTATCTGCCGAGATCCGCGTTCTCCACGTCGAAGACTTTCCTGACCAGAGAGTAACCGTTTGAGTGGACTCCGCTGGAGGGGAGAGCGATGATGACGTCGCCTTCCTCGACTTTTGAGGAGTCCAGAAGCTTCGGACGGTCAGCGAGTCCAACGGAGAATCCAGCGATATCGTAGTCGTCAGGATGCATGACGCCGGGATGTTCCGCCGTCTCTCCGCCTATCAGAGCGCATCCGGCCTGGACACAGCCTTCCGCTACGCCCTTTACTATGGTTGCGACCTTCTCGGCATCGTTCTTTCCGATGGCGATGTAATCAAGAAAGAATATGGGCTTTGCCCCGACGCAGATGATGTCGTTGACACACATTGCAACGCAGTCGATGCCGACCGTGTCGTGTTTGTCCATCAGCTGGGCGATCCTGAGTTTGGTGCCGACTCCGTCGGTGCCGGATACCAGCACGGGTTCTGTCATGCCCTCTGTCTGAGGAGCAAAAGTCCCGCCGAAGCCACCGATGTCGGAGAGCACGCCGGGGATGTAGGTGCGTCTTACATGCTCTTTCATGAGGCGGACGCCTTCATATCCGGCCTCGATATCGACACCGGCGTCGGCATATGATTTGGAATGGGAGTTCTTCATCGGTTATTCCTTTCCGTTCCAGCAGTAGGTGCATATCTTGTCCCTGTCAATGCCTATGGCCTCCATCAGCCCGTCCAGGGACTGATAGCCCAGGGAGTCGAATCCCAGTTTCTCGCAGATGGTCTTCAGCAGGCACTGTCCGCGCTCCGTCTTTGGATCGGAGTATTCGTCCAGATGATTCACGCCCTCCTCGCCCTCAATGGAACTGATCATGCGCCTGGCGAGCAGATCCATGTCGGAGTTGTTGCGTGAGAAGTTGAGGTATTTGCAGGCGTACATGATGGGAGGACATGCCGAACGCATATGCACTTCGGCAGCTCCGGATTCGTACAGGAACTCCACGGTGCTCTGCAGCTGGGTGCCGCGGACGATGGAGTCGTCCACGAAGAGAAGTTTCTTGCCCTCTATCAGTTCCGGCACCGGGATCATCTTCATCTTGGCGACCTGATCTCTCATCTGCTGCTCCTGCGGCATGAAGGACCTGGGCCAGGTTGGGGTGTACTTAACGAACGGCCTTGCGAGAGGCTTGTGGCTCTCATTGGAGTAGCCTATGGCATGAGGCACGCCGGAGTCGGGGACTCCCGCCACGAGATCCACGTCGGGCATGGTGCCGTTCTCCATCTCCTCGCGTGCCATGATCTCGCCGTTGCGGTTGCGCATGACCTCAACGTTGACCCCCTCATAGTTGGAGTTGGGATACCCGTAGTAGGTCCAAAGGAAAGCGCAGATCTTCATTTCGTCTCCGGGAGGAGAGAGGACCTCCCAGCCGTCTGCTGTAACTTTCAGGACCTCGGCAGGCCCCAGCTCGTACGCAGTGTGATAACCGAGTTTCTGGTACGCGAAGCTCTCGAAGGATACACAGCATCCCTCTATGTCTCTGCCTACCAGGATGGGAAGACGCCCGTGCCTGTCGCGGCCTGCGACAAGAGAACCGTCATCGGTCATGATGAGTACGGACATGGATCCGTCGATGACGTCCTGCGCATGGCGTATGCCGTCCTGGAAACTGCCGCCTTCGTTTATAAGGGCAGCGACCAGTTCTGTCGTATTGACTTTTCCGGAGCCCATGGCCATGAACTGATGGCCGTGTTCCTTAAAGTATTTTTCCACCAGGTCTTCGGCATTGTTGATCTGGCCCACCGTGGTGATGGCGTAAAGCCCCAGATGTGAACGGACCAGCAGAGGCTGGGGATCGGAATCGCTGATACAGCCGATGCCGATGTTTCCGCTCATGTCCCGCAGGTCATCCTCGAAACGGGTGCGGAAAGGTGTATTGGAGATGGAGTGGATCTCGCGGACCCATCCTTTCTCTTCGCTCCAGACCGCCAGACCGGCATTGCGGGTGCCGAGATGGCTGTGATAATCTGTGCCGAAAAAGACGTCGAGCACTACGTCGCGGTGTGATACCGCACCGAAGAAACCGCCCATTATGCGAAGAAGAGATCGGAGAGTGTCATCGGATCGATGTACTCGCCGTCTTTATATACACGCATGTTTCCTGACGCGATCTCGTCAATGAGCATGACTTTGCCGTCCTTGTCGTAGCCGTACTCGAATTTGATATCATACAGATCCATACCGCGTGCTTTCATCTCATCGGCGACGATCGCTGTGATCTGCTGCGTCATGGTCTTGATGTCTTCATACTGTTCGTCGGTCATGACACCGAGGACGATGAGACCGTCCTTCGTGACGAGAGGATCGCCCTTCTCGTCGTTCTTGAAGGTCATCTCCACATATGCGGGAAGGTCAGCGCCTTCTTCTATATACTCGCCGTAGCGGCGGTAGAAGGAACCGACTGCCTTGTAGCGGCAGATCACTTCCAGCCCGTGTCCGAACACCTTGGCGGGAAGGACTTCCATAGTGGTCTCATCCAGATCGGCGCTGATGTAGTGCGTGCGGATGCCGGCTGCGTTGATCTTCTCGAAGAAGTAGATGGACATGCGCAGGTTGACGTCACCGACGCCTTCTATCGTAAGGCCCACTTCATTCATGCCGGGATCGAACACACCGTCCTTGCCTGTGGCGTCATCCTTGAATTTCAGCAGGTAGTTGCCGTTCTCAAGGGCGTAGACATTCTTGGTCTTTCCGGTGTACACGAGCTTCTTTTCCATTTTCTGACTCCTTTTATATGTGTTGAGTTGTTTACAGTCTTTCGGCGATGCCGGCATCCTTCTTCAGGACGGCTTCGCTGTCATTGAGACGTTTCTGCTGCAGGCGCCGGGCAAGACCGCTGTCCTCTACGGCGAGGATCTGGGCTGCAAGCAGGGCAGCATTGCCGCCGTTGTCTATTCCCACGGTGGCGACGGGAATGCCGGAGGGCATCTGAACCGTAGAAAGAAGGGCATCCATACCGTCGAGCACCGATCCTTTGCAGGGGATCCCTATCACCGGCAGTGTGGTGTTGGCGGCGATGGCGCCGGCGAGGTGCGCGGCCATTCCGGCAGCAGCTATGATCACACCGAATCCGCTGTCCCTGGCGCTGAGAGCGAAATCGCGGGCCTGTTCCGGAGTGCGGTGAGCCGAGTAGACATGGACCTCGAACGGGACATCCAGATCCCTGAAGATCTTCACGGCTTTTTCGATGACGGGAAGGTCGCTGTCACTTCCCATGACTATTCCGACTTTTCGCATGCTCTCCTCCTGATCTGAAAAAAGAAAAACCGGCCTGTGCAGGAATGTTCGGATTCAGCATTGACCGGGTATACTTATATTATTGATGTCGCAGCGGGGACCTATGGCCGTGCAGCAGCCTGCAGTTTGAGAACCGACTGAGATCACGCTGCAGATTCTGTTGATGCATACAACAACCGGCATATAAAGGCCCTCCTGTAGAACCATAATTATTATAAAAAAACCGGGTTTTTTGCGTCAATCGACGAAACAGACAGAGTTGAAAGGGATAGGCGTCCGTTTTTTGGGAACAGTATACTTCTGCCGTAACAGAAGCTGAGAAAAGCTGTCATTTTTGGCCTCTTAGGATACAGATCAGGCGCATAATGCACCTCTGACAGTGGTATACTTTCTATATGGGAAACAGTATCGGAACAACACAGCGGGAAGAAAGGAACATCTGCGCAGTTATATGCCGCGGCAGCGGACTGAAGGCCAGAGAGATCGCCTCAGAGCTGGGACTGGATCATCAGACGGTGAACCGCGTGCTGTACAGATCTCCTCTCATGAAGGAACTGTGCTGGCAGGACAGGGAATACCGCTGGCACGGGATCGTGCGGCAGGAAAGACCGCATGCCGGCCTGCAGGAGTTTGCCGGGTACTACTCAACTGTCGGCGAGTTTATGGAGCTCAGCGAGGAGACCTGGCTGGATAAGCTTACAGAGGGATGCACCAACGTAGGCAGGAACCTGAACGACACCCGGGGTCTGTTCCATTCCTTCCGCGACTGCCGCGAACAGATGCTGCAGCTGTTCCGGGACCTTCTGGATATGGAGGGAGAGGACTGTCTGGACTGGGAGATCGCCTTCGAACTGCGGCTCAAGCGCTCGCGTTATGTCCGTGTGTATGCCGACGTGCTGGTGATCACGGAAGACCGCGTATTTGCTCTTGAATTCAAGATGAAAGACAAGGTGGATCCCGAGGAAGTGCTGCAGTCCGCGAAATATGTGCCCTATCTGGAGATAGTGTTCGGACCGGAGTATGAGATCATTCCGGTGCTGGTCCTTACAAGGAAGACGGATTATTTCGATTTCAGCAGAGTGGGAGATACGGATGCGGTGCTGCCGGTCTGTTCCGGGGATATGCTGTTCAACGCATTTGACGAATATCTGGGATTCCTTGACAGCGATGATTGACTCAAAGAGAAACGGATAAAAAGAAACGGAGATCGAAGATGGAAAAGACAGTCAGGATAGAGGGAAGAGATATCCCTGTGGTCAGAGAGACTGACGTTATAGTCGTCGGCGGAGGCCTCGCCGGCGTGGCGGCGGCGGTCGCCGCCTCCAGGCACGGCGCGAAGGTCACACTTATCGAAAAGAGCATAGTGCTCGGAGGACTCGCGACGCTCGGTCACGTGTGCGCATATCTGCCCATAGACGACGGCAGAGGACACAAGATATACGGAGGGCTTGCGGAGGAACTGATGCATGTCTGCGTCAGATACTCCCAGAACTCCATACCGGAGCAGTGGAAGGACGGCCCGGACACTGCGCCGGAGGACAGCCCCAGATACATGTCGA
>JAFYZY010000014.1 GCA_017548485.1 Oscillospiraceae bacterium
ACCTACAGTTCAATAAACAAGGCGATTCATCCCATGTTTGAAAGCACGGGCATTCTCGCCATATTTGTATAAGTCGCGCTGAAATATGACTGAGGATATCAGGAAGAGAGCGACGGGCAGCAGGTCAAACAGGGCCATCGGTACGGAAAAGCCCATTGCAGTCCTCCTTATTTGCTCTTCTCTTTGGATCTCTTGTCGTTGATTATCTTCATCTCCGCCGCGGTGATCAGTTCGCAGTTGTTCTCTCTGGCCCAGGCAACACAGCCTCTCAGCACTGTGGGAAGGAACACTCTCGGCACGTTCTGGATCATCTCAAGGGCGTCGTCCGTGAACTTGACCTTGTCGTCGATCCTGTCGGCAGCGTATCTCACGGAGTTGAGCGTCTGCTTGCGCATGGGCAGCAGCTCCGGTATCGGGCGGCGGTGTTTGGTGTACCAGAAGTTCTTGCTGTCCCTGTAACCGTAGTCCACCGGCACCGGTGGGAAATCCTGCGCGCGCACACCGTTTATGATGGCGTTGTAGTACTTCTCCTTCATGAGGATCTTGTCTACGCGGAGCACGAAGTGTGCGCCGTACTTGGTAGTTATTCCATTGAAATCGTGATAGGGGCCCTCATAGAAATCCGCGTCGGAAGGCTGGTCCCTGTCAGCTCCGTCAAGTTCTCTCATCCATGTGCACTCAATGACCTGGAAAGCCTCTTTGACCACCTTGGGTCTGGTCTCGCCTTGCTCCGCCAGCAGCGAATCCTCCAGGGTGAATTTGCAGTCCTTCATCTTCTCCGCGGGCTTGTCTCCGGGCCAGCCGAGCCTGACAACCTCCTTAAAGGTCTTCCTCTCGTCCGTCACGAAGTTGATGGCGCACTTGCCGTTTCTCAGAAGGTTCTGGCAGGTGTTGGATGAGTTGCGGCACTCCAGCAGCATTGCATAATAGTCCTTGCCGGCAACATAAAACGGTTGCACCAGGGAATAGGGTCCCAGCGAAGTGCTGCCGTCTTCGCACAGCGTGCTTATCACGACTGTGGGCATGGGAAAGAAAAGCGATGTCTGGTAGAAGTTGTCCACTACCCTAAGGTCCTTGAAACTGCTCATGAGATAATAATCTCCTCTTCTGTAATATATTGTTTTCTTATATCTCTGATGTTGCGTAGGCGTTCAGATCGAGTCCCGCCCTGCTTCCAGTGAGATACTCAAAGTACCCGGCGGCTGCGATCATCGCGCCGTTGTCCCCGCACAGTTTCCTGTCGGGAGCATAGAACGGTATCCCCTTCTTTTCGGCGGCCAGCCTGCATTTGCGCTGCAGCTCTCCGTTGACGGACACTCCTCCGCATATGCACGCGGGAAGGCCATACTCTTCCGCAGCGCCGATCAGTCTCCTGGAAAGGATATCGGTGACCTTCTGCTCGAAAGCCGCGGCAAGATCCGCCCTGTTTATCTGTTCACCCTTCATGGACGCTGTATTTACTATGTTGAGACACGCGGTCTTGAGTCCCGAGAAGCTCACGTCGAATTCACCGGACGTGTGGGGATCCGGCAGTTTATACCTGGACGGATCGCCGTCAAGGGCAAGTCTCGATATCTCAGGTCCTCCGGGATAAGGGAGTCCAAGTGTTCTGGCAACTTTATCAAAGGCCTCCCCGGCAGCGTCATCCACCGCTCTGCCGAGCACCTCAAAGGACGTGTATCCGTCGACCCTGATCATATGGGTATGCCCTCCCGACACCGCCAGAGCGATGAACGGAGGCTCCAGATCCGGGTATGTCAGATACAGAGATGCCACATGTCCTCTCAGGTGATGCACCGGCACCAGCTCTTTTCCGGAGGCATAGCACAGCCCCTTTGCGAAACTGACTCCCGCAAGCAATGCGCCGATAAGGCCTGGCGTGTACGTGACAGCCACCGCGCCGATATCATCCATGGATACACCAGCCTCCGCCAACGCCTGCTCAGTGACCGGGACTATGTTCTCTATATGTCTTCTGGACGCGATCTCGGGCACCACCCCGCCGTAGAGCCTGTGCTCGTCAATCTGGGTAGCCACGACGTTGGACAGTATCTGCCTGCCGTCGCGCACGACCGCGGCGGAGGTCTCATCGCATGAGCTCTCAATACCAAGTATCAGCATCAGTCCGTCTCTTCCTTAAGCTTTTTTACGAGGACCAGCGCGTCCTCCTGCGGATCTCTGTAGAAGTCTCTGCGTACGCCTTCCTGCCTGAACCCGAACGAGCGGTATAGAGCCAGCGCGGGGTCATTGGACCTTCTGACTTCCAGGGATACGGTATCGCATCCCCTCTCCTCTGCCTCTCTGATGAGGTCCTCCATGATCCTTCTGCCGAGGCCTCTTCTTCTTTGGGACGAAAGAACTCCCAGTTCATTGATGTGCGCGAACTCCGCAGCGTTCTGCATCGTCGCGAACCCGACTATTCTTCCGCCGGTCTCTGCGACGCAAGTATATGCCTGACTGAACTCTATCTCCTCCCTGATCTGGTCTTCTGTCCAGGGGTGCCGGGAGATTTCGTTCTCGATCTCATATATCGCTGCCGCGTCTTCCGGCAGCGCTTTTCTTATCATTATGCTCACTTCGCGTCGTACCAGTTCTTTCCCCGGTGCACCTCGGCGATCAGAGGAACGTTAAGGCTGCAGGCGGACTCCATTGTCTGCTGAAGCACTTCGGCGGCTTTGTCCGCAAGTTCTTCCGGGCACTCTATTATCAGCTCGTCGTGGACCTGCAGTATGAGTTTTGCCTGCGGCACTTCCTGCCTGAGCCTCTCGTAGGTCCTGACCATCGCGATCTTTATTATATCTGCAGCGGTACCCTGTATGGGTGTATTCATCGCAAGCCTCGTTCCCAGCGCCTGCACCTGGCGGTTGCTGCTGCTGAGTTCAGGAATGTATCTTCTTCTGCCGTACATCGTCGTGACAAATCCGTCTCTTCTGGCCGCGTCGACTGTGTCGTTGAGGAACCGGTCGATGTCTGGGTAAGAGCGGAAATAGTCGTCGATATATGTCTGTGCTTCCTTGACGGGGACCTTTATGTTCTGCGAGAGAGTGTAGGCGCCCATGCCGTACACTATCCCGAAGTTGATGGCTTTCGCCCTTCTTCTCATCTCGGAGGTGATCTTCTCCCTGGGCAGCCCGAAGACTTCGCAGGCCGTCTCGGTGTGTACGTCATGCCCTTCGATAAATGCCCTGGCCATTCTGCCGTCGCCGCTCATGGAAGCCAGCACTCTCAGTTCGATCTGGGAATAGTCGGCGTCCAGCAGCAGATTTCCCTCTCCCGCCACAAAGAATTTCCTCATATTAGCGCCGAGTTCGGTGCGGATCGGGATGTTCTGCAGGTTCGGGTTCACCGAACTGATCCTTCCGGTGCGGGTCTCGGTCTGACGGAACTCGGTGTGTATCCTTCCGGTCAGATCTGCCGCCTCGGTCAGTCCGTCCACATATGTGGCCCTGAGCTTCTGGAACGAGCGGTACTGCAGGATATGATCCACGATCGGGTACGCGTATGCCAACTTCTCCAGTGTCTTGGCGTCCGTGGAGTAACCGGTCTTTGTCTTCTTCCCGGAGGGAAGTCCCATCTCTCCGAACAATACGTCACCCAGCTGTTTCGGGCTGTTGATGTTGAATTCGTGTCCTGCTTCCCGGTATATCTCCTGCTGCTCCTGCTCCGCCATGGCTCCGACGTAGTCGCCGAACTCCGCTATGCCGTCGCGGTCCACTAGGAATCCCTCATGTTCCATGGAAGCCAGCACCATGCACAGAGGCATCTCGATGTCTTCCATCAGCGAGGTCATCCCGGTGTCTTCCAGTTCTTTCCTGAGCCTCCTGGAAAGAGGCATGATGATCCCAAGTTCCTGGGGATCCGTGGCATACTCCGCAGACACCGTATATTCCCCAGCCAGGTCTCTCACCGAGTAACTGCCGGAAGCGGGATCCAGAAGATAGCCCGCGATGCGGCAGTCGAATGCTGCTCTGAAATCTTCCCTGCCCAGCTGAAGCGCTCTGTGATAGAGCTTCTTGGCCTCGTCGGTATATATCTTTATATCCGAGCTAAGAACTCTATCAAGGTCATCCGCGCTGAGCGGCAGGAACACATCTTCTGCCAGGATGACCCACAGTCCGCTGCCGGACAGCGTCATCGCCGCTTCTTTTGAATTCAGTATCTCATCGATGCCCGCGGCAAGCCTTGCCGCACGGATCTCCTTCTTTTCTTCCTTCTCCTGAGGCGCCGCTGCAGCGACATCTATGCCGGACAGTCCGAGTCTTTCAAGAGTGGTATGCATCTGCAGTTCCCGCAGAAGCGAAGCTGCTGCCGCAGGGTCACCTTCTCCTATCCTGTACGCTTCAAGATCGGTGTCTACAGGCGCGTCACGGCGTATGGTCACCAGATCCTTTGCGAGGTATGCCTGTTCCTTATCTGAGATAAGGTGGTTTCTGACCGCATTCTTTATGGAACCGTCGTCTATGTTCTCATAGACTCCGTCTATATCGTGGAACTTCTGGATGAGGGCTGTGGCCGTTTTTTCTCCCACGCCCTGCACTCCGGGCACATTGTCGGATGAGTCGCCCATCAGGGCTTTTACGTCTATGAATTCAGCAGGCGTAACGCCGTATTTCTCCTTTACCGCAGCCTCGTCCATCAGCACGGTCTCGGTCCTTCCGGCTGAAGTGGATGGATAGAGCACAGATGTGTTCCCGTCCACCAGCTGCAGGCTGTCCCGGTCACCGGTGAGGATCAGACACCTTATGCCCTCCTCCGAAGCTCTGCGGGACAGAGTCCCCAGGATGTCATCCGCCTCATAGTTCGGGCATGTCACGATCCTGTAGCCCAGATGAGTGAGAAGATCCTTGGTGTACGGCAGCTGTTCGGCGAGATCTTCCGGCATCCCCTTGCGGTTTGCCTTGTACTTGGAGTACATGCCGTTGCGGAACGTACCTCCCGGCAGATCGAAGGCCACAGCCACATAATCGGGCTGCTCGTTCTGGATCTGCCTGAGGAATATCGCCATGAATCCGTAGACGGCATTGGTATGTTTCCCATCCTTTGTGGACAGATTCTTGATGCCGTAGAACGCACGGTTGAGTATGCTGTTGCCGTCTATAAGGAGGATCTTGCTCATGTACTCTTCTTCTTTCCCCTGTTCTTTCCCAGCGCTCTCGGGAAGATGAGCGCCAGCAGCGGCCGGAACACAGCGAGTATCGCATATCCCAGGGCCGCACCCATTGTATTTGTGATGATGTCGGTTATGTCAAAACAGCGCTCTGCATGAAGCAGCGGCTGCATCACTTCTATCGCCGTGCTGAAGATGAATCCCGCCAGCACGGTCATTCCGAACCCCCTGTTTCCCCTGCTTATGGGATAAAGGATCCCCATAGGTACAAGCATGAGCACATTGAGCAGTATCTGTCTCATGTAATCGCCGTACCCGTGGAACATGTCCCGGAACGGGTGCATATTTATAGTCCCCCACGGGCCCAGGATGATGTTCGGCAGAGAAGCGAACACCGGCATGAGGGTGAAATACGCCACAAAACAGAGATACACGTACATGAGCGTACCCGCAAAGAGGCTCTCGAATCCCCTTCTGCTCCACTTGGGCATGAAAAAACTCAGGTACACGAGCCCCATGCACGATATATCCACGATAAGTCCGAATAATCTCATGCGACTATTATACAACAACAATATTCTCCGTAAAACAAAAGACATTCCGCCTCATCGTGTTGTGATATAATCGCAGGTATGGAAAAGAATGCCAGAAAAACCGATATGTTCTCCGCGTTCAGGGTGATGCTGGCCCCTATGGCCGGATTCTCGGACAGCAGTTTCCGCGCCGTATGCATGAGTCTCGGCGCCGATGCCTGCGTCAGTGAGATGATAAGCGCCAAGGCTCTACGCCTAGGAGATAAAAAGTCACCGCTTCTGATGAAGTTCACGGAGGCGGAGCGTCCGTTCGGCATCCAGTTGTTCGGGGCGGATCCGGATGACATAGCTTTCGGGGCGCGGTTCGCGGAAGAGAACTATGTGCCTGACTTCATAGACATAAACATGGGCTGTCCCGCTCCCAAGATCACGGGATCCGGCGCGGGCAGCAAGCTCATGACCGACCCGGTACTGTCGGGAGAGATAGTCGCAGCCGCGGTGTCCGCGGTCTCACTGCCCGTCAGCTGCAAGATAAGGGCAGGATATCATGAGACCAACGCCGATACCTTCTCCGAGGTCCTGGAAAGAAACGGCGCCTCCTGCATCTTCCTGCACGGAAGGACGAGGGACCGGATGTACTCCCCTCCCGTGGATCTGGACATCATCAGAAGAGTAAAGGAAGCCGTGTCGATACCGGTGCTGGGAAACGGCGACATCTCTTCCGCGGAAGACGCCGTCCGGATGATGGAAGAGACTTCCTGCGACGGGGTGATGGTGGGCAGAGGCTGCCTCGGCGACCCGTTCCTATTTGGGAGGATAAAAGCGGCGATAAATGGCCTTCCCGTACCCGGGGATCCGTCTCTGGAAGAAAAGATGGATATCCTTGTGCATCAGGCGAAAGCCGCCATAGAAGATAAGGGCGAAACGCTCGCCATGAGGGAGATGAGGAAACAGGCGGTCTACTACTTTAAGGGTGTCAACGGCGCAGCATCGCTGCGCGCGGACTGCGTGAAACTGGAGACGCTGGACGATCTCGTTTCTCTGGTTGGTAGAGCCCTCAGCGCAGGAAGATCAGAAAGCTAGATCGGATAAACAGATATACATAGGCAGAGGCTCCGGAGCGACCGCTCCGGAGCCTCTCATCATATTCTTTATGTTTAGACAGCTCCTCTGTCCGCGATACCG
>JAFYZY010000136.1 GCA_017548485.1 Oscillospiraceae bacterium
CATCTCATAGAGTCCCTTAATCGGGGCGTTGCAGGCGAAGAAGTCCTGAGGACGCGGTCCGAAGGTGATGATCTTGAGGTTCTTGACACCGATAACGGCTCTGGCGATCGGTACGAAGCGGGCTATCATCTCGGCGATATCATCAGATGTTCCGACAGGATACTCCGGGATGTAACCTCTGAGGTGTCTCATACCGAGGTTGTATGAGCAGTTGAGCATGCCGCAGTAGGCATCTCCTCTGCCGTTGATCAGGTCTCCGTCACCCTCTGCCGCCGCGACGAACATGCAGGGTCCGTCGAACTTCTGAGCGATAAGGGTCTCAGGGGTCTCGGGTCCGAAGTTGCCCAGGAATACTACGAGGGCATTGCATCCGGCATTGTTGACATCCTCGACTGCTTTGAGCATATCCAGCTCGTTCTCTACGGTAACGGGGCACTCATACAGTTCTCCCTTATACGCCTTCTTGATGGCTTCCCTTCTGGCAATGGAAAGACCAATAGGAAAACAGTCACGGCTGACCGCAACGATTCCAAGTTTGACTTCCGGGATGTTACTCATTATTTGCTCTCCTTTTCTATTTGACCGGCGACATGCCGGATGATTAACTGCGTCTCAGTTCCTTGAACAGGTCCTTTATCGACGGATATATGCGTTTGTATTCTGAATATCTATTCTCATACTTTTCGGCCAGTATGGGGTCGGGAAGCACGGTCTCCTTTACCCGGGTCAGAGCCTCGGCACATTTCCTTACATCGGGGAAAAGTCCTGTCCCGACCATAGCGAGCATCGCTCCGCCGTAACCCGGACCTTCCTCAGTAAGCGGTATGTCCAGTGGGATGTTGAGAACGGATGAGAATATCGACTGCCAGAGCCTGGACCTCGCTCCTCCACCGCATATCTTAGATCTCTCTATATCTATACCGACGGATCTTGCTATCTCGATATTGTCCTTTATGGCGAATGCCACGCCTTCCAGGATCGCCTGGGCCATATCGGCTCTCGTAGTGTTCATGCTCATTCCGATGAACACTCCCCTGGCGTCGGTGTCGTTTATCGGGCTCCTCTCTCCCATGAGATACGGAAGGAAGAAGACTTCGTTCTCGCCAAGCCTGTCTCTGGATATCTCTCTCTGCACCGCGTCATAATCCTTCTCTCTGATTATCTCATCACAGAACCACTTGTTGCAAGAAGCAGCTGAAAGCATGCATCCCATCAGATGGTAGTGCCCGTCGGCATGGGCGAACGAGTGCAGCGCGTTGTCCATATCCTTTCCGAACCTGTCCGATGAGATGAACACCGTTCCGGATGTTCCTATCGAGATATTGCAATTGCCGTCTCCGACCGTCCCAGTGCCCACCGCGGCAGCGGCATTGTCCCCTGCTCCTGCCACTACTTTCACATTCTCAGGAAGAGAGAGGGCCGTGGCTATCTCCGGCCTGAGACATCCTATGACCTCGTAGCTCTCGAATAGCCTGGGCATCTGATCCTCCCTGACGGAACAGATCTCCAGCATCTCGGATGACCACTTCCTGTTCCTGACGTCCAGGAGGAGCATTCCGGAAGCATCGGAGTAATCGCAGGAATGGACTCCGGTGAGCTTGTAGTTTATATAGTCCTTCGGGAGCATGATCTTGCTTATCCTTGCAAAATTTTCAGGTTCATGCTTCCTCATCCACAGCAGCTTCGGGGCAGTGAATCCCGCAAAAGCAATATTCGCGGTATACCCCGAAATCACATCCCTGCCGACAGTATCATTGAGATAATCAACCTCTTCCGAGGTCCTCCCGTCGTTCCAGAGGATGGCGTCCCGGATGACTTCGTCATTCTCATCAAGCACTACAAGACCGTGCATCTGTCCGCCGCAGCCTATCCCCGCAACTTCCGAGCGGTCAAATCCGGCCAGCAGTTCCTCTGTTCCTATGAGACAGGCGCTCCACCAGTCCATCGGGTTCTGCTCGCTCCAGCCGGGACGCGGCATGGACAGAGGATATTCCCTTGATACGCTTCTCCTGATCTTTCCCTCTTCGTCCACCAGGAGCAGCTTCATGGCAGATGTCCCGAGATCTATCCCTATATAGTACATTCATCTTCTCTTTTCTTAGGAAAAAAACACTGATTTTATAATATTGTATGCCTTTTGAGAGCCTGTGAGCATGTTTTCAACTGTACAAAATAAAGACGAATTATTGGTCATATTCACCATTTGTTCTGTCTTTGATCCGGTGCATGCCGATAATATGACGTATTTTCGTGTATATTATGATTTGTTATTGTTCTGTGATATATCACATTACCAATTTTACAAATTGTATGTACTTTACCGCAGAAAATGTTATTGAATTGTAGACCATTTTGCGGTGTAATAACGAGTGAACGATTAGAAAGGAGCCCTATCTTTTATGGTTAGTTACAAAGTTAAAATCGCTATCGCACCATGCCGCCGCAATATGCCCAACATGAATATGCCGGGCAGAAACGGTCAGCCTCCCAGAAGGCGTATGATGTGGGGCAGGGAAGCCGCTCTTGATGTCAAGAACGAAGTCCTTCCGTATATCTTTGAAAACTTCGCAAACGAGCATGTCGAATTCGTCACACTCGACGGATGGGATGAAGACGGCATGATGTATGACTACTCCCAGGCCGATTCCATCGCCGAGTACCTGAAGGCTCAGAAGCCGGATGCTCTGTTCATCCTCAACCTGAACTTCGGCAGCGAGGAAGTAGCCGGAAGACTCGCGAAGCTCATGAACCTCCCCACCCTCCTGTGGGCAGTCCAGGACACGTATTTCGGTGATCCCGATGCCACCGACCTTCATGACGAAGCGAACGGCGGACGTCTTCTCGACGCGCAGTGCGGTATGTTCGCAGTTTCCAAGATCCTGCAGAGATATCAGGTCAAGTTCACACACATTCCGACCTGCAAGGTCACTGACGAAGTGTTCAAGACCAACTTCGAAGATTTCTGCGCCGTCACCTGCATGCTCAAGAACTGGAAGAACATGCGCCTGATGCAGCTGGGCAACCGTCCTCTTGCATTCACCAGCATGATGTTCAACGAAGACGAACTTCTCGAGAAGTTCGGCATCGAAGTCTTCCCGCTCTCCGGGCCGGAAGCCTCCAGAAGGCTCCTCGATGTCAGAGAGAAGCGCGCTGACGAGCTCCAGGGCATCGTAGACAAGTTCCTGACCTATTTCAAGGCCGGCGATATCGAGGAAGCTAGGAACTCCGAAGCCCTCAAGAACTCCGCCGCCTGCTATCTGTTCTACAAGGAACTGTTCGAGACCACAGGCGCTTCCGCCATTGCGTGCGACATGAGCTTCTCAAGAGCGATCGGACCCAGCTCCACAGCTGACATCATGATGCTCGCCAACGAGAACAAGTTCGTCATGTTCGAGGGCGACATGCACGGCGGCATCACAGAGGTCATCCTCTCCAGCGCCGTATTCGGTGAGAAGCTCCCGTTCTTCGGCGAGTTCACCGCGAACCATCCGACCAACCCCAACGCAGAGCTCATCTGGCACACCGCAGTATATCCGCCCGCCATTGCCGGCAACGACAACTTCGAGCCCTACATCATCAACAGCGGCTGGGGCGCCCAGACCGGTCTGGAAGTCAAGAAGGGCGATTATTCCATCGCCCGCTTCGATACCATGAACGGAAAGTATTCGATGCTGATCGGCGAGTTCAAGGCTGTTGACGGCCCGTTCACCAAGCAGCACTACATCTGGGGCGAGTTCAAGGATTGGCACAAGTTCGAGCAGGCCACGGTATACGGCCCCTATGTCCACCACATGGTGGAGATGGAAGGCGGTCCCCACGTCACCAGACGTCTCAAAGAGTTCTGCCGCTATGTAGGCATCTATGCAGACGTACCGGACGAGAGAGACACACCCTTTGCTCCGTACTTCTATGACGTAAAATAATCACTCGGAATCAAAAAAGTGCTCCGGTCCATGCCGGGGCACTTTTTCTGTCTGTATCATTTCAAGGAATCAGCTCTTGTTCAGCCGTACAGTTCTTCCGCGAGCTCTACGGTCCTTCTGCGTATCTTTTCTCTGCTGATCTCATCTTCGGCGAGCTTCACCGGCGGATACTCTATCTGGAAAAGAACATCCATCATCAGAGCGCCGAACGCAGCCGCGTCAGTCTGCGGATCCGGAGCGATCCTGTCGCCTTCTCCACGCAACGCTCTGTCCATCTGCCAGAGCCTTCTGATGGCAGCAAATAGACTGAAATATGTGTCTGCGGACTCTATCGTCCCCTTCCTGAACAGGATCCTGTTCCTGACGGGATCTGCAATGCAGTCCTTACCCGCACTGTCGAACACCCGGTCCGGAGCTGATGTGATCCCGGGATGCTTCATCCCGATGACGGCAGCAACGCTTGCAGCCGTCCTGTAGAACCGGAACAGCGGCTGCGACTCTTTCATCTGTGAGCGGTATCTTTTTATCAGACTGCGGGCACTCATGACCGCGACGGTCCCGGACACTCCCAGAGTCTGGGCAATATCTTCGCCTTCGTAATCAAAGAGCGAGAAGAAATCCTTCCCGTCCATGCGGTCAGGATCACTTCCACCCTGAGATCTCCGTCCCTCTCCAATTCACCCGTCAGTTCCCTGATATCGCTGCTCCAGTCGGGGAAGATCCTCTCCTTCCCGGAATCCCACAATTCTTCAAAACGGTTGCTTTCCATCTGTATTCTCCGATCTGTTTCTTATCATATTATATCCTCTGTCCTCTTCTTTGGATAATCACCTGTATTAGTCACGTCAGATGGCCGTCAAGTTGTTTCCGGACCGGCCGTGTGCTATCTTAAAAAAAACGACTGATTAGATCACCCGGGGGGTGGGACCGTGGAGTACAATTACAGATTCAGTGACGGCTCCTCATATGAAGGAGGTCTCAGCGCTGCCGGCAGGCCGGACGGTTTCGGCATAAGGCGCTGGGATAACGGCAGGACTCTCGAAGGCACGTGGAAGAACGGTGCTGTAGAAGGCTCCGCTGTACTACGCTATAACGAAAAAGCCTTCTATGAGGGCCAGCTAAATGATACTGTCCGCCATGGTGAAGGCGTGATGCACTATGAGAACGGCTACGTTTTTTCCGGCAGCTGGGAGGCGGACAGAAGGATCTACGGCACTCTCACTTTCCCCGACGGTGTTACCTCCATAACCGGCAACTATCTGAATGACCGCATGAACGGGATGCAGACGGTCCAGCTTGCAAACGGATACAGGATAATCGCCAACTGGGTAGACAACAGGTTTGACGGCGGCAGCGGTATCATCAGATGCCCCGACGGCGTCGAGTTCG
>JAFYZY010000137.1 GCA_017548485.1 Oscillospiraceae bacterium
CAAATAAAATCGAGGTATTCGAACATGGCTGAAAAGAAAGAAAAAAAGATAGTCGCTGCAGCCACCGGTGAGAAAGTCTCCAACAAGGAAGCTGCCAAAGAGGCTGCTGTCAATGTTGAGAAGAAAATGAAGGAAGCTGCTCCTTCCGGCAATTCTACCGGCCTCAGGATAGGCGCGGTCTGCTGCTGGCTTGCCGCTTTCGGTCTTGAGATCGTCGCTCTGCTGATCCTCAACGGAACGATATCATGGACATTCCTTCCTCTGCTTTACCAGCTCATCATTGCCCTTGTGCTGGATCTGGCTTTCGTCATCATCGGAGCACAGCTGTGGAAGAAAGCAAACAAGATCAGCCCCGCTTCAGAGAAGAACCCTCTGAAGTTCTGGCTCTGGAACAACATGGGCGTAATCGCCTGCGTTCTCGCTTTCGTTCCCTTTATCATCCTTCTGCTCAACAACAAGGAAGTTGACAAGAAGACAAAGACCATCGCTACTGTAGTTGCGATCATCGCTCTCCTCATCGGCGGCGTTGCAAGCTATGACTTCAACCCAGTCTCCATCGAGGACAAGAACGCCGCAGTCGAAGCGATCTCCGGAAACGTCTACTGGGCGCCGTTCGGAAAGGTCTATCACACCAGCGAAGACTGCCAGGCGCTGAACCAGTCCGAGACCCTCACATACGGTACTGTTGAACAGGCGATCGAAGCCGGCAGGACCCGTCTGTGCGCATTCTGCGCGAAGAGAGACAACATCGACGGCGTCGTGACCGACAAGCCCGTTGATGAAGTTGAGGTCGAAGATACGCAGGACAACGCAGCCTGATCCGAACATCAGAAATAAAGAGGGAGGCACCGCCTCCCTTTTGTTTTGCTTTCTGTGAGAAAAGCCGGAGCCCTGCAGCTCCGGCTTTTTCGTTATTTCTGAAACAGCTTATTTTTTTACGGCTTCGAGAATTCCCCTGAGCAGTTCGTTAACTTCTTCTGCTCTTTTCTTCTCCTCTGCCTCCGCCGCTGCCTGCGCTGCCGCAGCCTCTTCCGCTGCCGCTTTCTCCGCCGCGATCTTTTCCGCGTTGAGCTTTTCTTTCGCTTTATTGACTGCGCGTACGATCAGGAAGAGAACGAATGCGATCATGATGAAGTTGATGATCGCCATGATGAGCTGTCCGACCGGGAACGGTCCCAGCGCAACTTCGGAGAAATCAACTCCTCCGCAAAGCAGCCCGATGATGGGATTGATGATCGAGTCCACTATCGCTGTGACGATCGTGGAGAACGCTCCGCCGATAACGACACCGACTGCCATGTTCAGCGCGTTGCCCTGTGCCATGAACTCCTTGAACTCTGCAAACAGACCTTTCTTCTTTTCCATGTTATGCCCTCCTGTGGTTTTTTTCATATCATATCCGCTTCAATTCTTCGATAAAGCGGTCTACGTTCTCTTCTTTCGTCGCCCAGCTCGTGCACGCTCTCGCCACGACATCGCCGTTTTCAAGGAAACAGTTGAGGTCGAGCGCAAACTCTCTGGTCAGTTCCTCATATTTGTCCCTGCTGATCACGAAGAACTGCTGATTCGTGGGAGAATCGATATAGATCCTGAATCCAAGCTCCTTAAGCGCAGCCCGGATGCGGTCTGACAGATCCGTGGCATGCTTCGATATCTTCATGTACAGGCCGTCCGTGAACAGCGCGGTGAACTGGATCCCCAGCAGTCTGCCTTTCGCCAGCATTCCGCCGCCCTGCTTTATCATGTACCTGAAGTTCGGAAGCACAGCGGGATCCGGGACGACCACCGCCTCACCGAAAAGAGCTCCGACTTTTGTCCCTCCGATATAGAACACATCGCAGAGCCCGGCCAGTTCCGGCAGTGTCAGATCGCACGCGGAGCAGGCCAGTCCGTATCCCAGTCTTGCTCCGTCCACGAACAGCGGGATCCCGTATTCGCGGCATGCTTCGTGCAGTTCTTCCATCTCCTTTTTGGTATAGATGGTACCGTATTCCGTTGGGAAAGAGATGTATACCATTCCTGGTCGGACCGTGTGCTCGAATGCCGGGGATGCGAAATGCTCCTTCATGCATCTCCTCACCTGTTCTGCTGTGATCTTGCCGTCCGATGAAGGCAGTGCAAGCACCTTGTGCCCCGTATGCTCAACGGCTCCGGTCTCATGCACATTGATATGCCCGGTGTCCGCAGAGATGACTCCTTCGTACGGTCTGAGCGCGGCTGCGATAACTGTCGCGTTGGTCTGCGTTCCCCCCACGAGGAAATGAACGTCTGCACCGGGGCATTCACACGCCTTCCGGATCAGCTCTCTCGCCTTTTCACACCATTCGTCCGTTCCATACCCGTCTGTCTGCTGGAAGTTGGTCTCCTCCAGAAGTCTGAGTATCTCGGGATGGGCTCCTTCTGTGTAATCCGAATTGAATCTGATCATATCACACCTCTTTGTTTTTCCTTTTCCGATTATACTCTTTAGCGCTTTAGTGTACAACTTGTAGGCTTTGTCATCCGATGATATGATATTTGAAAACAGATATGGAGAATTAAAAAATGACCGACACCGTAAACCGTTTCCTGCGATATGTGAAGTTCGATACACAGAGCGAGGAAGGACATGATACCACCCCTTCCACCGCCAAGCAGTTCGATCTGGCAAGACTGCTCGTGTCCGAGTTGGAAGACCTCGGCGCAAAAGACGTCTTCCTGGACGAGCAGCTCTGCTATGTATATGCAAAGATACCGTCCAACACCGATAAGAAGTGCCCGAAACTCGGTTTCATCGCCCATATGGACACCAGCCCCGCGGTGTCTGACGAGAACGTTGACCCGGTCATCACGGAGAACTATGACGGCAAGCCCATAAAGATGGGTGACAGCGGTCTTTTCCTGGATCCCTCAGAGTATCCCGACCTTCTGAAATATACCGGAAAGACCATAATCTGCACTGACGGACGTACTCTTCTTGGCGGAGACGACAAGGCAGGTGTCGCAATCATCATGTCCCTCGTTAAGTACATGAAAGACCATCCCGAATTCAAACACGGCGATGTCTCCGTCGGCTTTACCCCCGACGAAGAGGTCGGCATGGGAGTCAGCGGCTTCGATATCGACAGATTCGGCGCCGATTATGCATACACCGTTGACGGCGGTCCCGTAGGATCCTGCGACTTTGAGTGCTTCAATGCCGCGAGCGGCCATGTGACGGTCACCGGCAGAAGCATCCACCCGGGCAGCGCGAAAGGTCTTATGAAGAATGCCCTGAACATAGCCGCGGAATTCCATGCTCTTCTCCCCGCTGCGGAACGCCCTGAATACACAGAGAAATATGAAGGCTTCTTCCATCTCAACGACATGAGCGGAGACGTCGAATCCGCCGAGATGTCTTATATCATCAGAGATCATGACAAGGAGAAGTTCGAAGCCCGCAAAAAGCAGTTCACCGCAGCGGCAGAATATATGAACTCCCGATACGGCGCGGGCACCGTCAAGGCTGACGTCAGGGATTCCTACTTCAATATGAGGGAGATAATCCTGGACAATTTCCACCTCGTGGAGAATGCCAGGCAGGCATACCGAAACCTCGGGATCGATCTGCTTCCTCCTGATCCCGTCAGAGGCGGGACTGACGGAGCTACGCTCTCCTTCCGCGGTCTTCCCTGTCCCAATCTCTCCACCGGCGGACATAACATGCACGGCAGATATGAATTCATCGCCGCGGAGTCCATGGATACCATGGTGGAAGTCTGCCGCGAGATACTTCGCATCTACACAAATTGATCTATTAACAGAACGCGGCCATTCCGAAGAGGTTCTTCGGAATGGCCATTTCTTTTTGCAGGTGTCAGATATAATCTTTTATCACGCGCCACACCCCAATCAGATCTTCCAGCTTCCATGCCGCGTTCGCCGGGCTGGTAGAAGGCAGGCACACTGCCTCCATTCCGGTCGTCGGTTCCAGGAGCCTGCAATACAGAGAATAAGACGTTTTTCCGTTGCAGAATATCTTTCTGATACCGCATTCCCTGAGGATGATACTGATGTCATTCGGCCGGGCATTGCGTATGCTCGAATCGGATGATCCTGTGATCTCACAGCTGCCTATGGTGTCCCATAGCGCAAGCCCGCAGCTCAGGATCAGTTCCTTCTTTTCTTCGATCGTTGTCGGGATCTCTCTTCCGAAAAGCTCCGGGATCACCCTCCAGAATCTGTTCTGGGGGTGCCCGTAATAGAAATTGATCTCTCTCGACTTCACGGAAGGAAATGACCCGAGTATCAGCACTTTGCTGTCCGGACCGTAGAGAGGTCCGAACGGATGTACAAGCTCTTCTCTCATCTTGTCCCTCTTTTTCAAGGAAAGACGGCATTGCTGCCGTCTTTCCTATCTTTATTACGTGGATCTGTCACTCCTCGTCATCTCCGTCCCCGGAGAACTCGTCTACAGTATCTTCTTCCCCGCTGCCGGCTAGTTCGTCCATGAGATCGTTCTCGCTGGGGACAGGTGTCTCATCCAGAGGTTGTTTTTCCGCTTCCTCGACTATTTCTTCCTCCGCATCCTCTCTGAGCGTTCTCGCCACGGTGACAACTCTGTCTCCTTCTCCTAGCCTCATGACGATGACTCCTCTTGCGGTCCTGGACTGCGTGGATATCTCGGAAACGTTCATCCTGACGACGGTTCCGTTCTCGCTGATCATGATCACGTCATCCCTGTCCTCATCGACTGAGAGGACACCTGCGACCCAGACGCCGTCTTCGCACTCAAAGTTCTTTGCGCCTTTTCCTCCGCGCTTCTTGGCGAGGTAGTTGTCCGGAGTGGAGAGCCTGCCCCTGCCGTTCGAGGTGACTGTCAGGATCTTTCTGTCTTCGGATACGATGGCGACTCCGACGACTTCGTCGCTGTCTCTGAGTGTGACTGCCTTATGACCTCTGGTGCCCCTGCCCATGGGCCTTGCATCGGCTTCATTGAACCTGTTGGCAAAGCCGTTCTTCGTGCTGAGGAGCAGGTCATCACTGCCGCTGGTAAGTCCGGCCCAGGCAAGTTCGTCTCCTTCGTTCAGCTCGATGCCGATGACTCCGCTCTTCCTGATCCTGCTGTAGTACTTGAGTTCGGTCCTCTTAATAAGGCCTCTCTTGGTGACCATTGTAAGGAACTGGGCGTCCTCAAAGTCAGTGACCTTCAGGACCGCGCTGACCTTCTCGTCCGCGGTGATCGGGAGGATATTGACGACGTTGGTCCCTCTGCTCTGCCTGGAGGATTCCTGTATCTCGTAGCTCTTTATGCAGTAGACCCTGCCCAGATTCGTCATGAACAGCAGATAGTCGTGGCTGGTGCAGGAGAACATGTCCTCTACGAAGTCGTCCTCTTTCCTGGACAGTCCGCTGACTCCCCTTCCGCCTCTCTTCTGCGTCCTGTATTCCTCAACAGGCTGTCTCTTGATGTAACCGAAATGCGTTCTGGTTATGATGCAGCGCTCATTGGGGATGAGGTCCTCGATATCGACTTCTCCGGAGACCGCACGTATCTCTGTGCGTCTCTCGTCGCCGAATCTGTTCTTTATCTCCTCGAGCTCTTCCTTGATGATCCTTGTGAGGTGCTCCTTGTTGCTCAGGACATCCTCGAGATCGGCTATCTTCTCGTTCAGCTCATTCAGTTCGGTCTCGATCTTGAGTATCTCAAGTCCGGCCAGCTGCCCGAGACGGAAAGCGACGATGGCGGAGGCCTGCGGATCGTCGAATCCGAATTCATCCATGATGGCCTGCTTCGCTTCCTGCTGCCCGCCCTTCGTGGCTCTGATGGTGCGGATAATGTCATCCACTATGTCTACGGCCCTGTGAAGTCCTTCCAGGACATGCGCGCGGTCCTTCGCCTTCTTGAGGTCGAACTCGCTGCGTCTTCTTATGACCTCCTCCTGGAACTCAAGATACTTCACGAGCATGGTCTTGAGATCCATGACCTTGGGAACGCCGTTATCCAGTGCGAGCATGATAACGCCGACGGATTCCTGGAGCTGCGTGAGTTTGTACAGCTGATTGACGACGATGGTGGGGTTTGCATCTCTCTTCAGCTCGATGACGATGCGCATTCCCCTCTTGTCGCTCTCGTCGCGCAGATCTGAGATCCCGTCTATCTTCTTGTCCTTGACCTGGTCGGCGATATTCTTGATGAGCTCCGCCTTGTTGACCATGTAGGGGATCTCCGTGATCAGAATGCGGAACCTTCCGTTCTTCTGCTCCTCGATCTCCGCTTTTCCTCTGAGCGTGATCTTTCCCCTGCCGGTGCCGTATGCAGCTCTGATTCCGCTTCTGCCCATGATGATGCCGCCGGTCGGGAAGTCCGGGCCCTGGATATACTCCATCAGGTCGAAGACGTCGCAGTCGGGATTGTCTATCAGGAAATCGATAGCGGAGATGACCTCGTTGAGGTTGTGAGGAGGTATATTTGTCGCCATTCCGACGGCGATACCGTTCGATCCGTTCACCAGGAGGTTCGGTATCCTTGCGGGAAGGACCTCAGGTTCAACGGTAGTGTCGTCAAAGTTGGGGATGAAGTCCACCGTCTCCTTGTCGATGTCTGTCAGCATCGTCGCAGCGATGCGCGACATCCTGGCTTCGGTATACCTGTATGCTGCCGGAGGGTCTCCGTCCACCGAGCCGAAGTTTCCCTGCCCTTCCACAAGAGGATAGCGGAGTGAAAAGCTCTGCGCGAGGCGCACCAGAGCGTTGTACACGGACATGTCTCCGTGGGGATGGTATGCGCCGAGCACGTCTCCTACCACGGTAGCGCATTTTCTGGTGGGCTTCTCATGGGTGAGACCCATCTCTCCCATGGCATACAGTATCCTGCGGTGTACCGGCTTAAGGCCGTCCCTGACGTCCGGCAGGGCTCTCGAGACTATTACCGACATGGAATAATCCAGAAAACTCTGCTTTATCTCTTTTTCAACGTCTACGTCTATAATCTTCTCGTTTTCGATCTTGAACTCGTCCATTCCTACTCCTTACATCCAGCTTCTCGGTATCTGCTTCGCTTCGCTCAGTGATTCGATCCTGTCTCTGAACCCTGCGGGCAGCTTCCTGACAGGAAGACAAACTCTTCCCATCGGCGCCGAGATCCTGTATATATGCTCTCCTTTTTCCACGGAGGTTATCTCATCATAGCCGGCGTGATACCTGAGTTCCGTGCTGAACTCATAAAGCGCGAACCCCTCGTCCTCTTCCACAAGGATCAGCGACCTCTTCTTCAGTTCCTCCTCTGTAACATGCAGCCTGTGCCTTATATAGAACAGGAACAGGATCCACAGAAGGGCCGTAGCCCCGTATATCCCGAGCATGTTCACCGACGGAAGAGGCAGATCGAGGACCACTCTTATCCCGAAGGAGATGAGCACCGCGAACACCAGCCAGAACGTCGCCTTACCCGGAAGATCTCCGGTGCCGACCTCGCATCTCGCGACGGCTTTCGCCTCATCGTCGTCGAATGAGAACGTCGTCTGTTTGATCTCTTCTGCCATAGGTCACACGTCCAGATTCTTTACGAACTGAGCGTTCTTCTCGATGAATTCTCTTCTGGGCTGTACCTTGTCCCCCATCAGGATCGCGAACGCCTTGTCCGCCATCTCGGCATCCTCTACCGTGACCTTCTTGAGGGTCCTGAACTCCGGGTCCATCGTTGTCTCCCAGAGCTGAGAGGGGTTCATCTCGCCGAGACCTTTGTAGCGGTTGACCTTGATGTTGTTGCCTCCCATCTCATTCTGCAGCTGAATCAGTTCCTCATCGGTATACGCATACTTGATGGTCTGTCCCTTAGTCAGCCTGTAGAGAGGAGGCTGAGCAAGATACACGTGTCCCTGCTCTATCAGGTCCTTCATGTAACGGAAGAAGAACGTCAGCATCAGGACTCTTATGTGAGATCCGTCAACATCGGCATCCGCCATGATTATCACCTTGCCGTATCTCAGCTTTTCTATGTCGAATTCGTCCCCGATACCGGTCCCTAGGGCGGTGACGACCGGCATGAGCTTGTCGTTTCCGTATACTTTGTCTATTCTGGCCTTCTCAACGTTGAGCATCTTTCCCCAGAGCGGAAGGATCGCCTGGAAGCGGCGGTCTCTGCCCTCCTTGGCTGAGCCTCCTGCCGAGTCTCCCTCGACGATGTATATCTCCGTCATCGTGTTGTCGCGGGAAGAGCAGTCAGCAAGCTTACCGGGAAGAGTCGCCGTGTCGAGAGCGGTCTTCCTTCTCGTAAGCTCTCTCGCCTTTCTCGCGGCTTCCCTTGCCCTGGATGCCAGCATGGCCTTGTCCAGTATCGCCCTGGCGACCGAGGGGTTCTCCTCAAAATACTCGCTGAGTTTTTCATAGGTCAGACTGTTGAGTATGCCTCTCATCTCGGGGTTTCCGAGTTTTCCCTTGGTCTGGCCCTCAAACTGCGCCTCCTGAAGCTTTACGCTGATGACGCAGGCCAGGCCTTCTCTGACGTCCTCGCCTTTTAACCCGTCATCTCCGTCCTTGAGGATGGAGTGGTTCTTTCCGTACTCGTTGAAAACTCTGGTCAGAGCGTTCTTGAAACCGTCCTCGTGGGTCCCTCCGTCCGCTGTGCGTATATCGTTGGCGAAGGAGAGGATCATATCCTTGAAGGAGTCGTTGTACTGGATGGCCACTTCGACCTCATATGCGAGATCCGAGCTCTCCGCCTCTCCGGTATTCTCGTTAATCCTCTGTCCCGGGAATGAGCCTTCCCTCCTGAAATAAATGGGCTGTTCGTGCAGAACGTCGTAGTTTCTCTCCTTGTTCTCGAATTCCACGAAGGACGAAATGCCCCCGTCGAACTGCAGCGAATCGCTTCTGACCTCATCGGTCCTCTCGTCGGTCAGATTGATCCTGACTCCGGCGTTGAGGAACGCCTGCTCCCTCAGTCTCTGGAGAAGGACTTCATATTCGTACTTAATGGTCTCGAATATATCCGGGTCCGCATGGAACCGCACCATCGTGCCGGTGCTTCCGCATGTTCCGATGACCTTGAGGTCTTCCTCCTGTTTGCCCCTGTTGAATCTCTGGAAATATGTCTTTCCGTCATCGGAGAAAACAGTGACCTCCAGCCAGTCCGAGAGGGCGTTTACCACAGAGGCGCCGACTCCGTGAAGTCCTCCGGAGAAATGATATCCCTTTCCGCTGAACTTTCCGCCGGCATGCAGGATCGTGTAGACGACCGTGACCGCAGGGAGCCCTACCTTGGGCTGTATGCCTACAGGTATTCCTCTCCCGTTATCGGTGACTTCGATTATCTCACCGGGGAGTATCCTTACGTTGATCTCGTCACAGTATCCTGCCAGAGCTTCGTCGATGGAGTTGTCCACTATCTCGTATACGAGGTGGTGAAGTCCCGCGGGTCCCGTAGTTCCGATGTACATTCCGGGGCGCTTGCGGACAGCCTCCAGTCCCTCCAGGACCTCGATATCGCTCGCGTCGTAGCTCTGTTCTTCTCTGATCTCTTCCTCACCGACCGGTGAATTGATGTTTTTCTTTTCTTCTGCCATCTTTTTTCCTTTATTCAGCTGTTGTCTGCGCCGTATGGATCCCTTGATCCCGCTCTTTTTGTAAGTGTTGCCGGCGATATGTTCGTTATATAGACCTTTTCACCGTCTCTGCCTGAGACGACGATGAAACTTTTGGGTATCTCCTGGGACACATCCACTACCCGCCCTTCTTTCTGGGCGTTGGACAGATATCTTCTGGTCCTTCTGTCCACGGAGCAGTAGTCTATGTCGAATATCCCCACTATCTCACGGTCATCTATGACCATTCCGTTTCCAATATGAAGATACATCTTCTTCAGTCACCTGCCCGTGTCAGAACGCCGCTGTCCATTCTCCATACATCGGCGTCCGTCTCTCTCTCTATGAAGTTCGGGTCGCAGCAGGTTATGATCGCCTGCGATCCTCCCAGTCTTCTCAGAAGGAATTCCTGCCTGCTCCCGTCAAGTTCCGACAGGACATCGTCCAGAAGCAGCACCGGTTCCTCTCCCAGTTTGTTTCTGAACAGACCGGCCTCTGCAAGCTTGAGCGCAAGAACTGCCGTTCTCTGCTGTCCCTGTGAGCCGTAGACTCTTGCGGGATCTCCGTCCAGAAGCAGTTCCAGATCGTCCCTGTGAGGTCCGACAGTCGAATATCCGAGCCTTATGTCGTCTCCCCTCGCGGAACTGATCATCCTCGCTATCTCGGAAGGATCGTCATCGTCACCCGCGGTGCTCAGATAGTTGATCCCGAAGGTCTCTCTGTTTCCGGAGACGGAAGAATATGCCTCCCGGGCCTCTTCTTCCACTTCCTCCGCGAATCTCCTCCTGTATGCCGTTATGTAAGCCGCAGCGTCCGCCATCCTCTCGTCATATACGTCAAGCATGTCATATGCCGCCGATATGTTCCTGGCATCTTTGAGAAGGGCGTTTTTCTGGGCCAGCAGTCTCATGTAGTCTCTCAGTTTTGAAAGATATCCGGCTGACAGCTGGCACAGAGCGGTATCTATGAACCTTCTCCTCTCCGCGGGAGTTCCTTTTACCAGGTCCAGGTGTTCCGGAGAGAATATAACGCAGCAGAATTTCCCCGCCAGCTCGGAAGCCTTCTTTTCGCTTCCCCTGTTCAGAGAAGCCGTTCTGCCTTTGCTTCCTACAGTGAGTCTTATCTCCTGTCTTCTTCCCTCAGCAAAAAACACAGAGTCTATCTCCGCACGCCCGTCCCCGTCCTTGTCAGGAAGTTCTCTGTCCTTTACATGGCGGAAACTCTTCGCTCCTGTCAGCAGAAATATGCTTTCAAGAAGATTGGTCTTTCCCTGACCGTTCTCCCCGCATACTACTGTCACGGCAGTCGAAGGATAGAACTCCGCGTTCTCTATGTTCCGGAAACCTCTAACTGTCTCGCTTATTAGTTTCAACTTGTCGCTACCTGATATTCCTCACCGAAAGCCTCGACTGTCTCCCCTCCGCGGAGCTTTTTGCCCCTCATCAGGCAGACTTCGCCGTTGACCTTGACTTCTCCGGCCCTGACCGCTTCATCGGCTTCCCCTCCGGTCATTGCAGCACCGGAGTATTTGAGAAACTGAGCGAGCGTTATGTATTCGGTGTGTATGACTATCCTATTCATTTGATCTGAGCCTCACCGGAAGGACGAGGTAAAGGAAATCATCCCCTTCCACCGGCACTATCGTCATTGGCATGGTGGGCTGATTGAGCCTCATTATGACCTTGGGAGTTCCGGCGTTCTTGAGCGCATCGAGTATATATCTGTAGTTGAATCCGATGTCTATCGGATCTCCTTCCAGACTGCAGTCTATCTCGTCATACACTGAACTTGTCGACGTATTGCAGCTGATGCTGAGCCTTCCGTCCTCAAAATTCATCTTGATGGGGCTCTTGAACCTGTCGCTTATGATAAGAGAAGCTCTTTCAACCGAATCGGCAAGTGCATCTGTATCTACGACGGCAGTCGTCTTGTAGCTCACAGGAATGCTCTTCTTGTAATCGAGGAAATCTCCCTCAAGAAGTCTGGTGACGACCGTATAACCAACAAGATTGAATACCGCATATCTCCTTGCAGTTCCGATGCGGACGTTCTCTTCCCTGTCACCTATCAGTCTGCTGACTTCCTGCAGCGTCTTGGCCGGGATTATGAAGGACTTGTCTTCCATATAATCCAGTCCGCTCTTCTTCGCAACAGCAAGTCTGTGTCCGTCTACCGAGACTACGGTCAGAGTACCGTCTTCAAAGATGAATTTGCTTCCTGTGTGGACCGGTTTCTGATCGCTCACGGAGACTGCATATATGGTCTTGGAGATGAGTTCCTGCACATCCTGACCAGCGATGGAAAAAGTGGAATCAGTATCAGGAACCGGAAGCTCCGGAAAATCAGATGAAGGGAGTCCCATGAATGAATACCTTGTGGCTCCGCTGTTTATCTTCACCATCAGATTGGGTTCGGTCTCTATCTGTACGCTTTCTCCCTCGCTCTTCCTCAGTATCTCTCCGAGAAGCCTGGCATTGATCACTATATCGCCCGGTTCATAAATATCGGCAGGCGTGTATGTGATTATTCCAAGTTCGAGGTCATATGCCGTCAGTTTCAAAGAATTCTCTTCGCACTGGAAGAGAATTCCTTCCATTGCGGGGACCGGTGATTTTGAACTGACTGCTCTTCCCACTCCGGTGATTGCCGTGAGTAGCTCGTTTCTGCTGCAGATGATCTTCATTTTTTGCTCCTGTACATGTATTCTTAATGATTTATTTAGTATCAGTATTAGAGGCTGTCGATCTGTTGAAAAGTGCGGTTTTTTCCTTTAAATAAAGGGTTTTTACAAAATGACGCAGTCAGTTTCGTGTCAGCATTTTTTATGAAATAAAGACCTGAAAAGAGACCGTTGTAAATGATGTTGAAAACTGAGTGTTGAATGTTGAATATTTGTTCATCACTGCTGACAGTTCTTGATTATGTCCTCTATTATCGACTTGAGATTTCTGTCTTCTTCCGTCTGCCGGATGATCTTGTCGATGGCATAGACGACTGTCGCATGATTTCGGTTGAATTCGTTTCCTATCTTGTCGAGAGTGTTTCCCGTCACTTCTCTTATGATATACATGGAGACCTGCCTGGCCTGGGATATCTGGGCGTTCTGTCTGCTGGAGCGGATATCCTCCGCAGTCACATTGAATGTCCTGGCTACCTCCCCTATTATCTTGTCGACTGTTGCAGGCCACGGCATCTGTTCGTTCACGATATCCTGGATCGCGTCATGAGCTGCGTCCAGATTTGGATCCGCACCGTTTATCAGGGAGTATGCATAGAGTTTTTTGACAGCTCCTTCAAGCTGCCTGACGTCGTTCTTGAGGTGTTTTGCGATATATTCCGCCACTTCGGGAGCAAGTGTCATGTTCATATCGTTCGCCTTGCGGTACAGTATCGAGATCCTGGTCTCGATATCCGGCGGCTTGACGTCGGCAAGAAGACCCCATTCGAACCTGGTGCGGAGCCTGTCCTCAAGGCTCTTGATCTCCCTGGGAGGGCGGTCTGATGTCAGAACTATCTGTTTATGGGCTTCATGCAGAGCGTTGAAGGTGTGGAAGAACTCCTCCTGAGTGGATTCCTTTCCTCCTATGAACTGCACATCGTCCACCAGCAGCACGTCCACATTGCGGTATTTCTCATGGAAAGGCTCAGTGGAACCGGTTCCTATCGCGGCGATCAGCTCGTTGGTGAAAGCGTCTCCTCCGATATAAAGAACATTCAGTTCGGGCCTTGTTTCCGAGAGCTGGTTCTTTATGGCCATGAGAAGGTGTGTCTTCCCCAGACCGGAAGGGCCGTAGATGAACAGCGGGTTATAGGCGTTGGAAGGATTCGCGGCAACGGCCACGGCAGCGGCGTGTGCGAATCTGTTGTCAGGGCCTATGACGAAATTGTCAAAAGTATAGGATGATGTCTGGGACGCCGGCTTTGTTTCCTGTACCGGTTCAGCAGGCTGAGGCTCGCTGTCCCTTGTCACGATCGAAAGCTCAAGATCATAGCCCATGACTGCTTCAAAGCCCTGGCGCAGCAGAGACAGATATCTGCTTTCTACGGTCTGCCGTATGAAATCGGAGGATACCGACACCACAGCGCTGTCCACGGAGTAGGATACCGCTTCGATCCCCTTGATCCAAAGATTGTAGGCGGCATCCGGCATGTATTCCCTGCAGTACTCCTTGACTGCCTCAAGACACTGGGAGAAAGATTCCATAAAGATTGTCCTCGGTAAACATAATAAAGAATATATAAATACAATAATAATACAGATTAATTATACAACTGCAGCAGAGGGCTTTCAACAAGGAAACACGTTCAGAGGCACAAAAAAACGCCCAGAATCAAAAGAGCATGTTTTTCGTTAACTTACCCAAAAACCGCCAATCGGCCTGTTTGCGTACGTTTTGCCTTATATTGAGAAAAAACGGGCTTTTTTGCGTTTCCGGATCCGTATAATGATACGGAAGACGAACGCCGAATCCTTCTTGACAAGGTAAATGCCTTTAGATATACTTTTCCTTTGCAAGGTAAAAATAGAAGGAGTATTTCCTATGAGACCCACATATCATCCTAAAAAACGCGCCCGCAAGGTCGTACATGGCTTCCGCAAGAGGATGTCCACATCCAACGGCCGCAAGGTATTGGCGCGCCGCCGTGCGCGTGGCAGGGCCCGCCTGACAGCGTAAAATAAAAGCCAACCTGCAAGGCTGGCTTTATTATTATGCAGGTTTTTAATGAGATTTGAGACCATCAACAGGAACTATCTGTTCCTCAGAGCTTATAAGAGCCGGATCAGTTATGTGTCTCCGCTGATAGTGACCTATATAGTCAGGAGAAAGAGCGGGGGACTGCGGCTCGGAATAACGACAGGGAAGAAGATAGGCTGCGCAGTCGAGAGAAACAGGGCAAGGCGGGTCGTCAGGGCAGCCGCAGCCCAGCTTCTGCAGGACACCGAAGACAGCGTGGATATCGTTATAGTATGCAGACATCCCTCCTGCAAGGCGTCCAGCAACGAGATAAGGGATGTTCTCAGAGAGCACCTGACCGCTGCGGGAGTCAAAGTATGCTGAGCAGACTTCTTATAGGCACTGTCAGACTTTACCAGAAACTCATCTCACCTCTGATAGGCAGCAACTGCAGGTATATCCCGACCTGCAGCGAATACATGATAGAGGCGATCCGCATCCACGGCCCTTTAAAGGGGGTCTGGCTGGGGATCCGCCGCATAGCGCGGTGCAGCCCTTTCGGCGGATGGGGATATGACCCTGTCCCGCAGAAAAAAGGGAACGGAGCACCGGAGAATAATCGTTGATCTTGGAGGAAAGAAAATGTCACTTATAAGCGGCATTATCGCTTACCCGCTCGGATATTTGATGAAAGGCTGCTACTGGCTGGTCACGGAGATCCTCCACCTGCCTCTGTCCTATGTAGCAGCTTTGTTCCTTTTCACGCTGCTGACGAAGATCCTCATGTTCCCCATAAGCGTAAAGCAGCACAAGGCCACAGCTACCATGTCCGCTTTCAATCCCATGATCGAAGACCTCAGGACAAGGTACAAGAACGACCAGAACAAGCTCAATGAGGAGCTGGGAAAACTTCAGATGGATTACGGCTACAGCCCCACCGCAGGGTGCGCGCCTATGGCCGTCAACCTTCTTATAATGTTCGGACTGGTCGAAGTCATCTATAAACCCCTTACATACATGCTCACACTGCCCAAAGCTCTCATCTCCTCGCTGTCCGCGAAGACCATCGAGCTCATGGCTGCTGCCGGAACGACGGTCAATGCCAACGACAGGATGGTGGAGACCTACATCATCGGACAGGTAAAGAGCAATTTCGCAGCGTTCTCCGAATTCACTGCCGAATACGGCAGCGAACTTGCCAAGATCAAGGATCTTGACATGAGCATCGGAAGCATAAATCTTTATAGCAAACCCGAGCTGGCGTTGAGCCTAGCTCTGTTGATACCGCTGTTTTCTATCGTTACCCAGATCATTTCCTCTGTCTTCATGATGAAAAGCTCTGGATCCATGAGCGGAAACGCGGCAGGACAGATGCGTACCACTGTCATCTCCACAAGCATCCTGTTCGCGGTGTTTTCTTTTATGTATCCGCTGGGATTCAGCCTGTACTGGGGCTTTTCAAACCTGCTGTCACTTCTTCAGAGCGTGATCCTGAACAAGCTCTATGATCCGGAGAAACTCAAGGAAGAGCTGCTCGAGAAGATCAAACAGAAGAAGAAGGAAAAGAATGCAAGAAAAAAGGTGTCGGTCGTTGATAAGGCGACGGGCGAGGTAACGGAAAAGGAAGTTTCTGCATCTGAAGCTGACAGGATCCGCCTGCAGCGCGCACGGGAAATAGACAAAGAGCGGTACGGAGACGAATAAGAGAGGTATTGCAATGTCTGAGATCGTGATGCGGGGCAAGACAGTAGAAGAAGCGCTGGATCTTGCCTGCCGGGAGCTGGGGGTCTCCCGCGATGATGTGACTTACCAGATCATCGAAATGCCCCAGAAAGTACTGTTTTTCTCAAAACCCGCCAAGATATCCGTCAAGGTCAAAGAGGACGACTTTTCACTGAACGATCTGTTCAGGGACTACGGATCAGATGAAAAGGGAAAGACCGGGGGAGAGAAGACCAAGGATCAGAAGAACCAGAAAAACCAGAAGAATCAGAAGAACAAGGACCAGAAGAACGCTTCCGGGAACGTAAAGCAGGAGAAAGAGCCGCAGCCCGAGAAGAAGGAAGAGAAGAGCGACGCGGCAGTCGGGACCCAGGAGTCCAAGAACAGCCGCAACAAGAAGAAAAAGAACAGGAACAACAAGAACCGCGATAATTCCAGAAAGGAAGAAGCGAAGGAGCAGAAGAAGGAAGAAGTCGTTCCGGCAGCTGAGGACAGCGCAGTGCAGGAAGACGACGGACCGGAAGAAGTCCTGGAGCCGGTGGAAGAGAAGGATCTGCCCGCGCGCGCGGTATACGCTCTGGCATATCTCAAGCAGATCGCTGCTGTTATGGGACTTGAGAAGATCGATTATTCCTTTGCAAAGACAGACAGAGGGATAAGGATCATCCTCAACGGAGAAGATGCCCCGGTCCTCATCGGCAGACGCGGAGATACGATGGATGCCCTCCAGTATCTGTGCACGGTAGCATCGTCCAGAGAGGACGGCGAGTACTGCAGGATCACCCTTGACATAGAAGGGTACCGCGCACGCCGGGAGGAGTCTCTAAAGGAGCTGGCAGCCAAGATGGCCGCCAAGGTAAAGAAGACCAGGCGCAGCCAGACACTCGAACCCATGAATCCTTATGAGCGCAGGATAGTGCACGCCGCAGTGCAGAAGATAGAGGGTGTTGCTTCCCACTCAATAGGAACGGAGCCTTACAGAAAGGTCATCATCACTCTGGAAGGAGCCTCCCAGGACCGCAGGAACCGCAACCGCGGCGGAAGGAAGAACGACGGGGGAGAGAACAGAAACAACAGGCAGACTGCTTCCGCACTGCAGGTCAAGACGCCTATCCCCGTAAGGAAAGAGCTCAAGAGCCAGGAAGAGTTTATCGGAAACCTTTACGGAAAAATCGAGTTATAAGACACACCGAGGTCAAAGGTCGGCGTGTCCCCGTTTATGCGAGGGACAGGATACCTTTGACCTTTTTTTCTTCCGGACGGAAGAACACAACAGATTTTATTTGAAAGGGGAATAACGGATGGTTTTGCTGGTCAACGCATGTGCGAGAGCGGAGTCCAGAACGCTCCCTCTGGCAGAGAAAGCTGCAGAAAAGGTATCGAAAGACGTAGTGAGGCTCGATCTCTACGATCAGGGACTGGTCCCTGTGGACCGTGGGATGCTTGAGAGACGCGAGGCATTCATCGCACGCAAAGAATTCTCGGACGATATGTTCCGGCTCGCCCACCAGTTCAGGGAGGCGGAGAACGTCGTCATAGCAGCTCCATTCTGGGACCTCTCGGTGCCGGCGGTCCTCAAGTGCTATATCGAGCATCTGTGCGTGAGAGATCTTGTGTTCGAGTACAGCGACGAAGGCGTGGCAAAAGGGCTCTGCAAGGGAAAGAGGCTCGTATATGTGACTACCGCAGGAGGTTATATCCCCGAGAACGACCACGGATACAGCTATGTCAGAGACGTCTTCACGGAGTTCTTCGGATTCACCGATACCCTGTGCATAAAGGCGGAAGGACTGGACATCACCGGAATGGATGTGGACGCTATACTCAAAGCGGCGGAGAAGGAGATAGAGGAGAAGGTCTGATATGGATCACAGACTGTCAACGATAGCGGCCATATCAACCCCGGCAGGGAAGGGCGGCATAAGCATAGTGAGGATATCAGGCCCGGAAGCCCTTGAGACCGCGGCAAAAGTATTCCGTCCCCGGAACAAAAGGGACGTCACATCCATGAAAGGCTACTCAGCGGCTTTCGGAACGGTACACACGGCGGCGGGAGAGCTCATAGACCAGTGCGTACTGCTTTGTTTCCGTGGCCCCCGCAGCTATACGGGAGAGGACGTGGCTGAACTTCAGTGCCATGGCGGAGAAGCCGGCATACAGGCGGTCCTCAGGGCCGTGCTGGACAGCGGCGCCGAGCCTGCGGACAGGGGAGAATTCACCAGAAGAGCTTTCCTCAGCGGGCGTATCAGTCTTACGGAGGCCGAGGCGGTCATGGAGATCGTCAACGCGGCATCAGCGCAGGGGGAGAGGGCGGCGGCAGCGCAGGCTGAAGGGTCTCTCGCCAGGCGGACACAGGAGTACAGGGACAGGATCCTCGCGGTCCAGACCCAGATCGCTGCAGAGATAGATTTCCCCGAGGAAGATGTGGACGAGGCGGACAGAGGACAGCTCACGGAAGAAGTGAGCGGCCTTGCAGAGGAGCTCTCATCGCTGATAAAGAGATACGACGCGGGACAGAAGCTCCTCAGGGGTATCCCGGCGGCGATCGTCGGAAGCCCCAACGTGGGCAAGAGCACGATACTCAACCTGATCTCGGGATACGAAAAGGCGATAGTCTCGCCGGAAGCCGGCACGACCAGGGATATCATAGAGGAGCAGGTCACTCTCGGTGGTATAACCCTTATGCTTGCCGACACCGCAGGTATCAGGGAGAACGCTTCCGGTGAAGTGGAGCGCATCGGGATAGACAGGGCGAGGAGCAGACTTCTCAGGTCCTCCCTGATCCTGGCGGTCTTCGATGTCTCGAGACCGCTCGACGATGACGATCTGGCACTGATAGAGGAACTGAAGGACAGACAGGTGCTCGCCGTAATAAACAAGAACGACCTTCCCGCGGTCGCGGAAACAGAGAAGATAAAGGAAGCATTCCCGTTATGGGTGGAGATATCCGCGGTGGAGGACGGTGCACTTGAAAAGCTTGAAAAAGCCGTTTCTGAGATGGCAGGGGTGTCCGGATTCGACACAGACAGCCCGCTGCTGGCGAACGAGCGGCAGCGCAGCTGCGCCGTGAGAGCATACGATGCGCTTAACGAAGCCGCGGGAGCGCTGCAGAAGGGGTACACCCTTGACGTATGCTACGCGCTGCTGGACGAAGCGCTATCGGTCCTCTACGAACTCAGCGGCGAGAATGCTTCGGAAGAGGTCATCGACGCCGTCTTCAGGGATTTCTGCGTTGGAAAATGAAATAACATCAGGAAGAGACAGAAAAGATGTTTGAGTATAAGAGCTATGATGTGGCAGTTATAGGAGCAGGCCATGCCGGGATAGAAGCGGCGCTTGCAGCTGCAAGACTCGGATGCAGGACTGCTGTTTTTACGATCACACTTGACGCAATAGGCAATATGCCCTGCAATCCTTCCATAGGAGGGACCGGCAAGGGACATCTGGTGATGGAACTGGACGCCCTCGGCGGAGAGATGGGCAAGGCTGCGGACGCCACCATGCTGCAGAGCAGGATGCTGAATCTCGCAAAGGGACCTGCGGTACATTCACTGAGAGTGCAGAGCGACCGGAGGGCATATCACAGATACATGAAAGCTGCGCTGGAAGCGGAGCCGAATCTTGATATCTTCCAGGACGAAGTGATCGAGATAAAGACAGAGAACGGAGCCGTCAGCGGTGTAAAGACCTCTCTCGGCGGTGATTTTCCCTGCAAGGCAGCGGTGATCTGCACCGGGACATATCTCGGAGGAAAGATCTTCGTGGGAGACGCTGTGAGACACAGCGGACCCGACGGAGTATGCCCCGCGGACAGGCTCACGCAGAATCTCGTGGATCTGGGACTTCCTATCAGGAGATTCAAGACGGGAACGCCTGCCAGAGTTCACAGCAGGAGCATCGACTACTCCGTTCTGGAGAGGCAGGACGGGGATGAGAACATAGTTCCGTTCTGTTTTGACAGAACGGAACCGCTCGAGAACACGAGATGCTGCTGGATCGCATACACCAACGAGCAGACACATGAAGTGATAAGGCGGAATCTGTCCAGAAGCCCTCTCTACGGAGGAGCGATCGTAGGCATAGGCCCCAGATACTGCCCATCCATAGAGGACAAGGTCGTCAGGTTTCCTGACAAGAAGAGGCATCAGCTGTTCATAGAACCCTGCGGCGCGAACACGGAAGAGATGTATCTGCAGGGGATGAGCTCATCCCTGCCGCTCGACGTGCAGTATGAGATGTACAGGACCATAAAGGGACTGGAGCACGTGGAGATAATGAGGCCGGCATACGCGATAGAGTATGACTGCTGCGACCCCACGGAACTGTACGCGACACTGCAGAGCAAGAGGATAAAGGGATTGTTCGGCGCAGGACAGTTCAACGGAACCTCCGGATATGAAGAAGCGGCAGTGCAGGGTTTCGTGGCCGGAGTCAACGCGGCGCACACCGTTCTCGGTCGGGAACCTTTCGTGCTGTCGAGGAAAGAAGCGTACATAGGAACGCTTATCGATGATCTTGTGACAAAGGGTGTCAACGATCCCTACAGGATGATGACGTCCAGATGCGAGTACCGCCTCATACTCCGGCAGGACAATGCCGATGAGAGGATGTGCGGCAAGGGAAGAGCGTTGGGGCTGCTGTCGGAAGAGAAGTATCAGGTCTTCCTGGCGAATCACGAGGCTCTTGAGAAGGAGCTGGATCACATAAGGCACACCGTGATACACGCTACGGACGAGGTCAACAGCATGCTTGTTGCGCTCTCCGAGAGCCCGCTCACAGGAGGAATCAGCGCTGATGCTCTCCTGAAGAGACCGAACGTCAGATATACCGACCTGCTGCCGTTCCTGCATCCGGACGGAGACGTGCCGTCCGCAAAGGTGCAGCAGAAAGCGGAGATAGAGATCAAATACGAAGGATACCTGAAGCGCCAGTCTGCGCTTGCGGAGAAGCTTAGCAGGGAAGATGAGCTTGAACTGCCCGAAGACATAGACTATAAGGGAATAAAGGGGCTAAGGCTGGAGGCAGCGGATAAACTTGACCGTATCAGACCCGCATCCTTCGGCCAGGCAGCGAGGATCAGCGGAGTTAACCCGGCAGATCTGCAGGTGCTCTCCGTATGGTTGGCAAAACACAGAAGAGGCGCAGGGAAGGGAGATGTCGATGATCAATAGAGACAGAGTCGGCAAATGGGCGGAAGAGACCGGGATCGAGCTGACTTCCGAAAAGCTGGAAGCCCTGGACAGATACGCGGAGGAAGTCGCCGAGACGAACAAACTGTTCAATCTCACGGCGATCACCGAGCCGGAGGACATGGAGATCCTGAACATCATCGACTGCCTGAGCATCGTCCCGTTCATCCCGGAAGGAGCGAGGGTCGCTGACGTTGGGACCGGCGCGGGTTTTCCCGGAATGGTCATAAGGATCATGAGGGACGACGTCGAACTGACGCTTATAGAGGCGACGAACAAAAAGCTCGATTTCGTCTGCCGCACAGCGGAGAAGCTCGGTTATAAGGTCGAAGGCACGCATATGAGAAGCGAGGAGGCTGCAAGGAGCGATCTGAGGGGCTCCTTTGACGTTGTGACCGCAAGAGCGATAGCACCGCTTCCCGTGCTGCTGGAGTATACGCTCCCTCTTTTGAAGGAAGGAGGCGTTCTTTTGGCTATGAAAGGCCCTGCGGCGGAGGAAGAAATAGCCCAGGCTGCCAATGCATTGAGTGAACTCAGGGGAAAGATCAAAGTAGTACATGATGTGGAACTGCCTTCCGGAGAGAAAAGATCCATCATAGAAGTGGTGCAGAACGGAAAGTGCCCGGACAAATATCCCAGAGCTTCCGGCGCGATACGGAAGAAACCGCTGTGAGAGAAAACGAAAGACACTGACAGCGAGCAGAAAAGGAACAGTACAGATGTTTAGGATCCTGATCATAACCGCAGGGATGATCGCATCTCTCTACGGCGCAACGGTCATTTCCATAATAGGAACGGGCGGGATATTCAATTTCTTCTATCTGGTGCTTGGCATAGTTCTCATAGCGATAGGAGCTTTCTGGAAGACCGGGAAAAGCAAGGAGCGCAAATGGCAGAAAGTGATACTGATCCTTGCAGGACTTGGTCTAACCGTATTTCTGGCAGTCGAAGCCGCGATAATCACATGCTCTCTAAAAGAGACCCCCGCCGGGGCGGATTATGTGATCCTGCTGGGGACTCAATATCGCAATGACGGACCTTCCGTCGATTACCGCGCCAGACTGATGTCAGCCTATGAGTACCTGACAGAGAACCCTGATACATTCCTGATAGCAACGGGAGGGCAGGGAGATAACGAGCCTGTCTCGGAGGCGGAAGGAGCAAGAAGGTTCCTGACGGCAAGAGGTATTTCAGAAGATCGTATCCTTATCGAAGACAGAAGCACAAATACAGTACAGAACATACGGAACGCATATGAGCTGCTGAAAGAAAGCGGAAATGACCCGGCTCAGTGCGGCGTCGTGATAGTATCGGCTTCCTATCATCTTCTCCGGGCAAGATTCATTGCAGAGCGCATAGGGTTTTACGATGTCGGAACGAAAGGAAGCACGGGACTGCCGGTCCTAATGCCGCATTTCTATACGAGAGAGTTCTTTGCCCTCATAAAAGACGGTGTCCTATCAGTGTTTGATCTATAAAAGCGGCGCTTCCCTGCAGAAGTGCCGTTTCTGCGAAGGAAGGAAACAGAAAAGGGGATCTTTTTGACTTCGAGTTAACAATCTGTCAACGCCATGGAGTGTCCCGGTGATATACTATTAGCGTGACGCGGACCAGGCTTCTGGCGCGACCGAAAAGAAAGAACGGCATCAGAAACGATCCGGAGGGAACTCAACGTGAAGGGCTTTTACAAAGGATTGCTCGCGGCGACGGGACTGTTCGCCGTCTATGTGGCAGGTGCGGGAGCTACCGTGTATGCCAATGCGATGATCAGGTCATCTTCCAAGCCGGACAGAAATTACGATCCGGAAGAGGAAAAGGAATACATCGTACCGACAGAGAAGTCTTCTCAGTACCGGCAGGCGGCATACAATTACAATATCTGGTGGAATACGAGAGACAGGGAACCTGTTGAGATCATGTCGACAGACGGGCTGCGTCTCCGGGGAGCCATCCTCAGAGCAGAGGAAGACATAGCAGCCGGCAGGATAGCCATCGTCGTCCACGGACACCTCTGCTGTGCCGGAGAAGAGGGCTTCATCTCAAAGATGTTTCATGATGCAGGATACGATGTGCTCGCCGTGGATCAGAGAGCGCACGGGAAAAGCGACGGAGACACTCTTACCATGGGAAGGATGGAAGCTGCGGACGTGGTGGAGTGGGCGAGATATATAGCAGACCGGTTCCCTGATGAAAAGATAGTGCTGTTTGGAGCATCCATGGGAGGGAACACGGTCCTAAGGACCGCGGACAGAGCTCTCCCAAAGCAGGTGGTCTGCATTATCGATGACTGCGGATACTGCAGGGCGGACGAAGCGATACTGCTTAGCCTCAGGCATGACTTCTCGGGGATCCTGTTCAAGGAAGCGGTCAACGCGGCGTGCTCTGTGACATACAGGATCCTTCAGGGGGAGAGCATAAAGAAGACTGACGCCAGCGGGCCCGTGAGCAGAGCCAGAGTCCCCGTGCTCTTCATACACGGCACTGACGACAGCATCGTGGACTGTTCAGACAGCAGAAAGCTATACGCGCTTCATCCGGGGAAGAAGAAGCTCGTCCTGTTTGACGGGGTGAAGCACAACTGCAGCTTTTTCTCCGACAGAGAGAGATATTCCCGGGAAGTGTTTGATTTTATAGACAGCTGCTGCAGCGGCTGACCGAAAGGAAAAGCAAAGCTTGAGCAGGAAGACAAAGACAAAAAAGAGCATCACGTCGAGGATGGGAAGCGAATACAGTCCTCTCCAGAGGGCTGTGATCTTCCTGTCCTTCTTTATAATACTTGCCAGCGCAGTGGTATCGATCGTGTATCTTGCTGGAAAGAACAGAGGAAAAGAAGAGGCTCCTACGGTCCCTGTTCCTGATGACGGGCAGCAGCAGGAGCAGCAGCCCCAGGAGGAAGAACCCGTCTGGGACGGGATCTCTCTGCAGGAAACGGAAGACGCCGGGGAGGAATACGTAAACGAGACGCTGTTTCTGGGTGATAGCAATTTCCTCAGAATGGTGGGGCAGGGTGTCCTGACCCACAGGAACGTCATAGGAAAGCCTGGAAAAGGGATCCAGAGCGTGGTCGCTGACAGAGACGTTTATCTTGCAGGATATGCGGAACCGGTCACGGCGATCTCTGCGCTCAAGGTCCTCTGCCCCAGAAGGATACTGATGAATTTCGGGACCAACGACTTGCTGGGAAGAGTGGATTATTTCATCATCACATATAAAAATGCCATCGCAGCCATCCAAAGAGCGTACAGCTACGCGGACGTCATCGTCATGTCTATACCCGCACTGCGGGAAGATGAGTACACGGGATACGGAACGCTGACCATGAAGACCGTGGACGAATACAACGAGGCTCTCAAGGACATGTGCCGGGAACTAGAGATACCATTCCTGAACGTGACCGATGAATGTCTCAAGGATCCCGAGACCGGGTTTGCCAGAAGCGAGATCATGTATGAGGACGGCATCCATATAGAAGCCAACGGGCTGACGGAATTGTTGAATTATTACAGGACTCACGCATATATCACTGAAGACAGAAGGCCGATCAAGCAGGGATCCACATATGTGATCTGGTCACCGGCGGAACCGGACAAGATCGACTGCAGCGCGCTGCTGAGCGATGTAAGCGCAAGACTTGCGGCTAACGGATACGACATGACCGGCTCTTCGGATGAGGAAGGCGCGGTAAGGTACTTCTATTACACCGTGGACAGCGCGGCGACGGATGACGAGCAGGATTCATACGCTGCGGATATGGTCTCATACGTGAACGGCAGCTGCTCCGCCGGAGCCAAACTCAGGATCACCTGGGGCGACGACGGAAGCGGCAACCATGTCTTCACCATAAAGGAGATAACGGCCTGCACCGAACATGAATACGGCGAATGGACAGTGACGGTCTCTGCTACATGTTCAGCCAAGGGATCAAGAAAACGCACCTGTTCAAAGTGCGGACACGAGGAGACAGAAGAGATCGATATCGATCCGCAGGCACACAGCTACAGCTGGGAAACTGTCAGGGAAGCGACCTGCAGTGAACCGGGAGAAGAAAAGGGGACCTGCACAGCGTGCGGAGACGTCACGACCAGAGAGATAATCAAGGAACATGAACCGAACGTGACACAGCCGGAGGTCCCCGCCACATGCACGCAGAGCGGGTATACAAGAGAGGTCATATGCTCTGTATGCGGAGAGGTCCTGGAAGAGAAAAAAGAAGTTCCGGCGCTGGGTCATGACTATGCATCCTCCGTGACGAAAGAACCGACGGAGACGGAAGAAGGCGTCAGGACGTATACCTGCAGCAGATGCGGGGATACTTACAGTGAGGCGATACCTAAACTGGAACCTGAACCAACACCCGAACCTGAACCGGAGCCGACGTCTGATCCGGAAAGCGGAGGAGATCAGTGAAAAATGCGCCGGGGCGCGTATCACGTACGATATCAGCTGCAGTGATGATATAATCAAAGCATAAAGAACGAAGGAGAACGGCAATGAGTCATATCGCATTTGATTTCAGAAGCGCATATCTTCGCAAGAGCAACACAGTGCACATGATCCTCCCGGATCTTCCAAGCGTAGGCCCCCGCTTTTCTGACCCAAAGGAGTTCTACGGCAGCGGGAAGAAGTACCCCGTACTTTGGGTACTGCACGGAGGATCAGACGACAGTTCGGACTGGATCAGGCTCACAAATATCGAACTTTACGCCAGAGAGCGTCAGATAATAGTAGTCATGCCGGATGCAGGAAACAGTTTCTACGCCAACTGGAAACAGGCCATGATGCAGTTCAACATGTATGACTTCCTTACTGAGGAGCTCATGCCTCTGGTGCACAACTGGTTCCCCGCCTCATCGGATCCCAGTCAGAACTTCATCGTCGGTCAGTCGATGGGAGGAGTCGGAGTGGCGAAGTACGTGGCCAACCACCCCGAACTGTTCGGCGGCGGAGCGATCCTCTCGATGGGGATCCCGGATCTCGACGATGCAGACCGCGGATTCCTGACCGCGAACGTCATCACACAGCTCTCCAGAGCCAACGGCGGACTGGAGGAAGCCAAGGCAGGACCGGACAATATCCGCGCTGCGCTGATAAGGAACAGGGACAAGCTCCCTCCAATGTACTGCTCCATCGGAACAGCCGATCCGCATTATGAGGAGCTGTATCTGCCGTTCAAGAAGTTCACGGAAGACAATGGTATAAGGATGTCCTTCAAGGAGTACGAAGGCTACGGCCATGAGTGGCGTCTCTGGGATCTTGAGATACAGAGGATCATGGACCTGTTCGGACTGAAGACCGTCTGATCTGAGAAAACGGAAGAAGCAATGGAAGATAATCTTATAACCGGCGCGGTGTTCGGGAGGTTCGATGCCGAGAGGTATTATCAGACCCTTCTGGACTGCCTGAGCCAGATTAAGGAAAAGACCGACTTCGTCCCTGAAGTGGCGGTGGTGCTGGGAAGCGGGCTTGGCCATTTCGTCGAAGCGATGGATATCGCCGCGGAGATCTCTTACAGTGATATAAAAGGGTTTCCGGTCTCCACAGTCGCAGGCCACCGGGGGAAACTGGTGTTCGGGACGGTCGGCGGAAAGAAAGTTGCCGCAATGCAGGGCCGGGTACACTACTATGAGGGATACGACGTCCATGACGTGGTCATTCCCATCCGGGTCCTGAAGCTCCTCGGCGCACATACTGCGGTGTTCACCAATGCGGTGGGAGCCATAAACACCGATTACAGGCCGGGAGATTTCGTGGTCCTCAGAGACCACATCTCCAGCTTCGTGCCCTCGCCTCTGGTGGGAGAGAATATATCGCAGCTGGGAGAGCGGTTCACCCCTGTTACGGATCTGTACGATGAGAGTCTCAGGAACCTGTCGCTCTCAATTGGGCAGGAAAAGGATATCAGGGTACACAGCGGTGTGTTCCTGCAGGTGACCGGACCTCAGTACGAGACACCTGCGGAGATCCGCATGTTCCGCCTGCTCGGAGCCGACACGGTTGGTATGAGCACTGCGATAGAAGCCACTGCAGCAAGGCACATGGGAATGAGAGTCTGCGCGATAAACTGCGTAACGAACATGGCTGCGGGGATCAACGATTCAGCGCCCTCGCACGAAGAGGTAACTGCTATAGCGAACAAAGCCGGAAAGGATTTCAGCACCCTTCTCAGGGAACTTATCACGAGGATGGACTGAGAGCCTGACGGCATCAAAACACAAAAAAAGGAGAACGCGAAATGAAAGAAGTAACTGAATTCCTGACATCTGCGGGATGCTTCTTCCTGGGAACAGTGAATGGAGATCAGCCCGAGATCCGTCCCATCGGAGTCATCAAGGAGTATGACGGAAAGCTGTACACAGCCGTCGGAAAGCACAAGAACGTGTACAAGCAGATAGTTGCCAACCCCAAGGTCTGTCTGGTAGCCATCAAAGACAGGCGCGACTGGGTAAGGGTAAGGGCAACGGCGGTCGACGCTCCTCAGGAGATCGTTGACAGAGTCTTTGAAGAGAATCCCTTCCTGCGCAACCTCTACAACGAAGAGAATGGACATGAACTCGGAGTTCTCGAACTTACAGACGGAGAAGTCGAGTTCTGCAGCATGATGGGTCCTGACAGGACAGAAAAGCTGTGATAGACATGGCGGACGAAAAGAGACTGGTACCCGATAAGCATGAGGGGATGTCGATCTTTCGCCCGCCGCTTTGTTTAGAGCTGGCGGGAAAGAGCTTCGAGCTCGTCATGGACGACGGGTTTGACAGGAACCTGATATTTATAGATGGAAAGACACTGCTGTTCGGAGCGCCCGGACAGGAGGAGAGCTATCCGTACGAATGCATAAAGATGGACGACCGGTGCTATCTGGTCAACTTTGAGCATCTGCCGTTCCCGGAACCTCGCAACGGCATCGCAGTAGTACTCGACGAGAGAGAATATCTCGTAACGGTATGCTATGCGACCCTTGGGAGAGATCCCAAACTGCCCAGGATGCCTTCCACCGAGATCGTTTTCGGAGGAGTGAGACGGCCGGACGGCACTGTTCCCTCAGTCAGGCACGGCTACACCGATGAGATGACCAGGACCTCCATAGACTGGAACTACGGGACGTTCAACATAGCGCACGTGTACTACTCCGAGAGGCTGTACCGGGTCGCATTCACGCCCAGAGCACTTGAGAGGGTCAGAAGGAACTCCCCTGATATGATGGCGGGAGCCGACACCAGACCGCCTACACAGGCAGTCTACGAGGACTACTGGGACTGCGTCAAGATCCGCGACGGCGTCTATGCCGTGAACCTTCTGGAGACCAACCTCTGCAGGAGGGTCGGACACGGCAACAGTCTGTTCTTCCTTATGAACCTCAACGAACTTCACGACGCCGGAAGATCCTTTGGAACAAGCGTAGACGGAAAGGACGAGAACTACACTTTCGGAGCGTTCGGAACATGGTATGATGCATCGTCTGAGATGCAGCGTCCCAGCCTGTACTATATCCATTGAGGAGAAACGAGACATGAGGATGAATAAGGGAGAGATTCCCAAGCCATATCAATACGAAGGAATGTCGCAGTACAGACCTCCGCTCTGCTTCGAGCTGGTGGGAAAGACATTCGAACTGGTGATGGATTCCGGATTCGATTATGAACTGACATTCACCGGTAAAAGAACGCTGAGTTACGGGGAGATCGGGAAAGAGAAAAGAGAATTCACCTATGACTGCCTCAAAGCGGATGACGACACGTACTTCGTCAACTTTGAGGTTGACGGAGCGGTGCCGAGAGCCGGGCAGACTTTCATACTGGATATGGAGCAGAGCCTGGTGACTGCATGCTACGTGACAGTCGGACAGAATCCCAAATTCCCAAAGATGTGCGAGTCGCATTTTACTTTCGGTGCGATAAGAAAAGAGGACGGGACACTGAATCATCTCAGGCACGGATACACCGATGATATGGTCGGAAGGGCTATAAACTGGCAGTACGGAACGCTTTCCGTAGTGCATGTGTATGCCAGCGAGAGGTATTACAGGCTCACGACGACACCCGCAGCTCTCGAAAGAGTAAAAAGAGAGGATCCCGAAGTATACAAGATCATTTCGGAAAACAATAAGCAGAGAATCTATGAAGAGCCCTGCAATATGATCAAGGTCAAGGACGGGATGTATATCTTTGAAGCCAATGAGGTAATGGGCAACAGGGAGAGAGGTTCCGGAAACGACCTGCTGTTTCTCATGAATCTCGGAAGGATGCACGATGTGGGGAGATCCTTCGGGCACAACTCGGAAGGGAACCCGGAGAATTACACGTATGGAGCGTTCGGCGAATACTACGATGCCTGGGACCTCATAGAAAAGAAGAGCACAGAGTTCATAAGATGAATTCCGGGACAGAACAACTAAGAGAGAAAAGTATATTATGAAGAAGAACAGAAAAGGATTTGACGGGCAGCCTGCACCGAAGAGATTCGAGGGTATGTCACAGTACAGGCCTCCTCTCTGCTACGAGCTCGTCGGCCGGACCCTTGAGCTTGTCATGGATACAGGCCGAGATTATATGATCACATTCTCGGACCGGAAAACGCTCCGCTTCGGTGAGAAAGGAGCAGAGGCGGCGGAATACGCGTACGATTGTCTCAAGGCGGAGGAGGACACTTACTTCGTCAACTTCGAGGTCACGGGAGCGCAGCCGAGAACGGGACTGTCCTTCGTGCTCGATATGGAGCAGAGTCTGGTGACCGCGTGCCGCTGTACTGTCGGCGAGAATCCGCTCTATCCCAGAATGTGCAAGCCGCGGATATACTTCGGAGCCATCAGAAGGGAAGACGGAACGCTCAATGAGCTCAGGCACGGCTTCACAGACGAAATGGTCGGAAGAGCCATACACTGGAGATACGGGGATGTTGAAGTTCTGCATGTCTACTCCAGCGAGAGGTACTACCGCATCACGCAGACCAGAGAGGGAATGGAGAAGCTCAGGACCCAGAAACCGGAGATCTTCAAGAGGCTGGCCAAGCGCGAACGGGAGGGCGTATACGAGGAGCCCTGCAACATGATCAAGATCAAGGACGGGATCTATGTGTTCGAGATAAATGAGGAGACTGCCAACAGGAGCAGGGGAGGAGGAAATGACCTCTTCTTTCTGATGAACCTTGACCGGATGTACGATGTCGGAAGATCCTTCGGATACAGCGATCAGGGAGTCCCGGAAAACTATACTTACGGTGCGTACGGAGAATACTATGACGCCTCCGAGCTCCTCTCGAAGGAGAGCACCGGATTCATAAGGTGATAGAGAAATGAGAGAGACAAGACTTTGGAATGTCCTGACTGACACAGGAAGCAAAAGACCTTACGGAATGACGGAGAGTCTCGAGATCGAGGACCGAGTCCCTCAAGGGAGCCGCACCGTTAAGATCTCAGATGACCTTTTCATGACGGAAGCCGATGGAAAGCTCAGTATCTTCTGTAACAGTGACGGAAAATTCACAGACCCCGCAGATCTGCTGCTGACTGATGAGGCTGATGGTTTCGTCACCGAGATCTCGCTTGCACCTGAGGTGATCCTTCCCACGGAATTCTCGGAGGGACGGCTTAAGATCGGGGCAGAGGAGTTTAGGGTTCAGGTGAGGAAGGCCGGAGAAAAGATGCTGCTCATCGGATTTGAGGACGGAGATGTGATGCTCTTCGACACATCCAGATTCCTTCTCTACGCTTTCTGCGGAGAAAGATTCATCTGCGGATATGTAGAGGTCTGAGGACGTATATTCTTATGTTATTTCATCAAAAAAGCACCGGCAGGGTTCAATATCCCTGCCGGTGTTGCTTCTCTTTTGTATTAATGCCTTGTCTTGATGCGTATCAGCTGACCTGTCCGACAATACCCGTCATTTCGTCTTCAGTCACCGGTGTGTCAAAAGAAACGGAATATGTATATCCGCCTGAGGTCCATACGGCTGTGCTGACCTTTCCGTCATCTCCGCGGAGGGTGACACTGTTTCCGTTCACGGTAACTGTGCTGTTGTCGGAGTATTCGTTGTAATCTCCGCTTATATCCTCGGATCCTTTGGCTTTTCTGATGAGAAGCCTGTCGTCTCCGTTCAGATAGATGACCTGGATCATCTCTCCGTTGCAGACCTGGATGAGCTTGTCAGAGAAGCCTTTCACGGAAGAGGGGGCCTTGAGCTCAAAACCTGCAGCCTTAGCTGCGGCCTCAAGACTTTCATAATCCACGAAAGGGTTCGGTATCTGCATCAGAGGCTCCTCCTTGGATGTCTTTCCGGCACAAGAGGCAAGAGAAATTACGGTGATGATACAGAGCAACAATACTGCCAGTTTTTTCATTTTTTATTATCCTTCTTATCTGTTTGTTCCGGGCTTTTTGCCCTTTCCGTCATATAAGTAGGTCCACGGCTGTCAGTTGTTGCATCGGGCTGTCTTTTTTTACGGAAAGCGCTGTTTAGTGAAAGATCACTCCTTCTCCGCTTTTTTGTCGTCCTTTTTCGCGGGCTTCTCTTCTATTTTTCCGCCTTTCTTCCCGCCGGGCTTCTTGTCTTCTTTCTCCTCGTCGGGCATGAATCTCTTGCGCTCTTCCAGGGCCTTCTTTACTTTGTCCGCGAATTTCCTCGGGATCGGGTTGACAGTGGAGTTTGCGATCTGAGAGGCGAATTTCGCGACGAAATTCGCTGTGATCATGAAGGAATCGGGGTCGAGATGCTCCATCGTATCGTGGTGATTGTGGATCTGGGCTCCGCCGCGGGGATTAAGCCTGGCAAATGTGCAGGCGGGCACTCCGGCGCCGGCGAAACTGCTGGAGTCAGAAGAGTACATGCCGAGCTCGATATCAAGAGGATAGTTCTCAACGTTCGCCAGGTACTGGATGGCATGCATCGTCTCTTCGCTGCAGGAGCAGCAGACGTGCTCATAACCGAGGGTGACGCCCGTCATATCGAAGTTGATGTTGAAGATGACCTTCTCGAGCTCGTCCTTATGAGCTTCACAGTATTTCCTGGATCCAACGAGGCCGATCTCTTCCGCGCCGCACCACAGGAACTTCATGGTCCTTCTCGGTCTGTTCTTGCTGAAGTAGTGCATGAGCTCCATAACGGTCACGGAACCGGTGGCGTTGTCCCAGCTACCGGTCGAATAGGGAACGGAGTCGCAGTGCGCGCTGAAGATGATCACTTCATCCTTGAGATCTGTGCCTTCTATAGTCGCGATCACATTGTGGGCCGTTGCTTTCTTTTTTCTGTTTTTCAGAACCATCCTGACCTTTGTCGGGTTGCTGCGGACCAGCTTCTCGGCGTCATCGATATGCATCTTGAGTCCGGGAAGCGGATTGTCCTTGCCAAACGCGTCGGAGGGCCTTAGCTCGTGCTTTATGCTCTCTTCCTCATAGAAGTCGCCGCCGATCATGATATATCCGAGAGCGCCTTTGTCGGCGAGTTTCTTCATGGCATCGGGCCTAACCATGCCCTGTACCAGGACGACCTTGTCCTTGATGTCGGTGAAGTTGGCTTCAAGACCGTTCTCGATGTATTTGAAACCGCCTACTGCGCCGTCCTTCTTGGTGTTGGGCGTCTTGCCGATGCCTATTACGGGATAGCTGCAGTATTCCGGCTCAAGGACCTCAAAGGTCGCTTCCGAGATCACGGAATTCTCGATCTCAAAGTCCTCGATCACAGCGGAAACTCCCGCTTCATCGCAGTGTGCTTTCAGCAGTTTGGCTGTCTTTAGATCTTCCTTTGTTCCGGCTACGCGGATGAAACTCATTTCCTTGAGAAGATCCCATGCACGGTTCTTATCCATATGAATACACCTCTCTGAAGATTTTTTATAATTTTACTCTAACGATGAATATAATACAATGAAAAAACCTGCCGGACGGCATAGAAAAGAAGGGAGCCGAGCTCCCTTCTTTTTGTATGAAATACTTAGGAAAACTGTCAGGAAGCGGTGGGATCTTTGCCCAGTACGAAGTTCCTGATATCTTCAGCCAGTTCCTTTGTGTTGTCTTCGCTGATGTAGATCATGTGTCCGGACTTGTATCCCTTTACGAACACGCGGTCCTTGGGGAGTCCTGCGTGATCCATGGTGTAGTAGACCATGCCTATCTCCGTGCAGTCATCATACCAGCCGTTGGCGAAGAATGTCCTCATTCCGAAAGTGGTCGTCATGGCGGAGCGGAGCCTTTCAGCGGTGGTGCCGCCCTTGGTCTCCTCGTTCCAGCCGTACTTGCCATCCTTGTCGCGGTAGATCATGTAGGTCTGATACTGCCTGTCGAGTTTGACGTTCAGGTAGGGAAGGATAACGCCGTTCAGCGCGGAATAGAAGAAGGCGTCGTAGCGGTCGCCTGTGGCGTCGTCGTGGGGACCGACCTTCTCTTCCACCTTTCCAGGTATCAGAAGAGGCCTGGTAAGACGGCCGTCATATCTTGAGCAGGCCAGTCCCTTGTGCTTGATGACCTCGGAGCGGAAGGAATCCTCGTCGACCTTGAGCGCGCGGGCTTCCAGATACTCCTTGGAAACGCCTGTATAGTAGGAGATCTTTCTGATGATCTCTTCGCGTTCCTCTCCTACGAGGGACTCGCCTCTGTACAAAGCAAGCAGATAGTCGTGGTCGGCAAATGCCTTTGCTTCCTTGACAAATTCCTCGACGGACTGGTCGGAGGGATGATTGTGATAATGGTTGATGGCGGCGAAGGTGGGGAAGTACAGGACCGAATCCTCAACCTGGACTTCTCTGTTGAAATACTTGCCGATTGTAACGGTGTTGCCGATCATGACGATGCCGTCAAAGCGGACTCCGTAGCCTCTGTCCTTGCCCATGCCGGAGGCGATGCCTGCGGCGGTCGCGCTGCGGGTGCAGCCGTAGGACTCGCCTACGAGATATTTTGGGGAGAGCCAGCGGTCATATCTGTGGCACCAGCTCTCTATGAAAGTGAGGATAGATTCCGCGTCTTCCTCGATACCGTAGAAGTCCTTGGCGTGCTCCTCATCGAGCAGGACTCCGTATCCGGTGCCGACGGGATCGATCATGACCAGGTCGGCGACATCCAGCAGGCAGTCGGGGTTGTCGATGACCTCATAGGGCCCCAGAGAAGTGGGGCGGTCCACGGGATCCTCGTACTTCACGCGCTTCGTCCCGAAGAATCCGGCGTGTACATACATTGAGCAGCTGCCCGGGCCTCCGTTATATCCGAAGATGACGGGACGGTTGGGGTTTTTGTCGCTTTTGTTGAAATAGGAGTAGGAGAAAAGAGTGGCGATGGGCTTGCCGGTGTTGTCATAGAACACGTTGTCCTCGCATACCGTGTGGTATTTGATCTCCTTGCCCCTCAGGGTGATGGTGTGGTCGCTCTCGAACCGCTTGGGCTCGAATGTGGCGGCATCGAATTTCTCGGTCTTGTACATCTCGTTGCTCCTTTATATGAATGTTTTCGATCATCTTTCCGCGAGGATGACTGATGTCGCTCCCCAGGATCTCAGGACTCCCGCACGGGAGAATCCGCTTTCCAGCAGAACAGATATCTCATGCTGGACAGTGAAGGGAGTGTCCGCGTGTACCAGAGCCTCTGCAGGGATGTCCTGCTCAGCGCGCAGCTTCAGAGCTTCTTCCGCCATGGCGATCTCTTCTTCCTCAGAGGCGGCGAAGTAGTCGGTCAGCACGAAGATCCCCTTGTCTCTGAGGGCCCGCCAAAGCTTCCTGTAAAAAGACTGCTTG
>JAFYZY010000138.1 GCA_017548485.1 Oscillospiraceae bacterium
ACTTTTGTAGAATGTATCTGTGAGATCCTATCAAAAGGAGGTGTTTTCTGTTGCTGCAGACACGCACTGCCAAACTGCGGATATTCCCGGATGAGGAACAGTCTGTCCTTCTTCGCGATACTATGTTTGCCTATACGTCTGCCTGTAACTATGTATCTGATCTGATAGGTTCCGGTAGAGTTAAAGCAGACAGGTACAGAGTACATGATGCGGGGTACAGAGATATCCGTTTTCGTTTCTCTCTTCCGTCCCAGATGGCTCAGAGCGTTATAAGAACTGTATTTGCCTCCCTGGAGTCTCTTGAATCGAATATGAGCTCTCATCCTGACAAGTTCAGGAAGAAGAACGGAAAGCAACAGAAGAAGATAGTCCCTAAGTTCCGTTCTCCTCAGCTGGACCTCGTTCGTGGGAGAGATTATTCACTTCTGTGGAACAAGGAACGCACACAAAGAGTGTTCAGTCTGAATACTCTAAAGGGACGCATCAAGGTATCTTTCCGCTCCGATGCCATGGACTGGGCTTTCGCTGAAGGTGCTAAGATGGGTACTGCTAAGGTCGTGTTCCGTAAAGGCAAGTTCTATCTGCATATCCCTGTCACTGTTGAGGTACCTGATCCTCCTGAACCTTCCGGGATCATTAATGTTGTCGGCATAGACAGAGGCATCAGATTCCTTACTGTATCCTATGACGGGAAGAAGACTTCCTTTGTCTCAGGAGCAGAGATCAAACAGAAGAGAGCTCACTATAAGAAGCTACGTCAGAGCTTGCAGAAGAAGCAGACATCATCTGCCAGAAGAAGGATGCGTGCCATCGGGCGGAGAGAGAACCGCTGGATGAACGATGTGAACCATTGTTTATCAAAGACACTCACAAGCGATAATACGAAGGGTACGTTATTCGTTCTGGAAGATCTGACGGGGATACGTTCCGCCACTGAGAGAGTCAGAGTAAAGGACAGATATGTACAGGTAAGCTGGCCTTACTACGATCTGGAGAAGAAACTGACATACAAGGCTCAAATGAACGGAAGCGCAGTCATCAAGGTAGATCCGAAATACACTTCTCAGACCTGTCCCGTATGCGGACACAGAGAGAAGAACAACAGGGATCACGGGAAACATGAGTTCCGGTGCAGAGAATGCAGATACACTACTAATGATGACCGTATCGGAGCGATGAACCTACAGAGGATGGGAACGAAGTATTTACAAAAGCTGAAGGTGTCGTAGAAAGAAACGATACCATGCTGTGGGAGCATGCTCCTGCAGGAGGGGTGCAGTCAATCACCCCACGATGTACCGCCAGTCTGTCAGAAATTAACTGAAAGGAACAAACCCTGATAACAGGACAAAGGTGGGAGGCTCAGAGCCGTGAACCACCGGGCAGGTACAAGCTCGTGACTTCAGTCATGAGTAGTTGACAAATAATCGCATAATGCGTGATAGATTTGTGTTTGCAGGGATATCCAACGACCCTGTTGATGTCACGATAACCGGAATGGAGAATATAAAATGAAGAAACTCATCGCTCTTGCACTTTGTATCGCAACGCTTCTCCTGCTCGTATCATGCGGCGCTCCGCAGGAGGATAATACTCCTGATGAAGTACCAGCTCCGTCCGGACAGACAGAAGAGACAGGAAAAGACGATCAGGCAGACGATACACATCATGAACCGGCGCTCACTGACTGGGAGGGAGAATACGTCCTGTGCAGGTATTACAAACCGGGGATGTCTTCATCCGAGCTGTACCCTGAACTGAGAGCGAGGAAGGACAGGACCGGCGAACCGATGGGGACCATGGTGCTGAGAGCTGACGGAACCGGCACTGCTGAATATCCCGGAGGAAGTCTCGAGCTGACCTGGGACGAAAAGGATATCTATATAGACGGAAGAGCCATGGATGTGACCCACTGGTTCTATGAGGTGATACTCATGCTGGAGACGGGCGAGGAGATGACATACAGCAAGCTCTCGCCGGAAGACGATTACAGCTACAGGGTCAGCATGAACGGATCCATGGAGGAGACAGATCCGTCTGACTATTCGATTAGTGAACCGGTCGTGGAACGCTTCTTCGACGGAGGCGACATGACCACAGTGACCTTTGCGGTCACCAACAACAGCGACAAGGTCCTAGTGCTGGACAGGATGTACTATTCGGTGTTGTCACCGTCTGGGACCGAGATGGATTACAGATCACTGCATGCTTCGATCACACAGGCTCTTCTTCCGGGGGAATCGGGGTTTTTCTTTGAATACACATCAGACCCGGTACCGGAGGATGCCGTGCTCAAGTATGACAAAGTCTTCATATCGGAGTGGAAGGGAGAGTACGAGAGGTTCGAGGTCACAGAAGTTAAGCAACAGAGTCAGGAACTGAACAATGTGATCTTCCACAGACCCACAGGCACTGTCATGATCCCGGATGGAGCCGACCTCGACCTGATCGAGCTCACCGCGATCTGTTACGATGCGGAAGGACGGGTGATCGGATACGGTATGACCGTAAACACTCCGAGCAGCGTCAATCCGTACAACTATCTTGAGATACCGGAAAGCGGCGGAAAAGCGTCGTTCATGATAAACATGGCGGGCGTCTTCGATGACAGGTCATTTGACCAAAGCCTTATTGACCATTATGAGTTCAGGGCGTCTTCCCTGAACTATTTCTGGTACTGATCAATGCATGCCGTTGCAAAAGCGGCCGCTGGACTGTAATATGGAAAGACCGCCGGAACAGAGGATATCCTCTGTTCCGGCGGTTCTGTCAAACAGATCTGGTCCTTTAGTGAATAAACAGTATGCTCATACTTTGAACAGCACCTTGAGGTAGTTCCAGAAGTAGTAGGGCACCAGATAGTCGGTGTGATAGTAATCCGACAGCGAGTACAGGATGTTGTTTTTGCTCGGATCGGAGCCGTAGGAGAAGCAGGGCTGTTCCGTCAGGAGCTTGACCTGCAGTCTCATTCCGGGGCCGTCCCTCATGCCGCCGCTGGCAGCATAGATAAAGAACGGAAGCTCCGGATGTGCCTTGATGGGAGCGGTGATGTAGTCCACGATCTCCTCGTCGGTGCAGGTCGGGAACGGTCCGCTTCCGGGGGGCATCGGCAGGGGCTTG
>JAFYZY010000139.1 GCA_017548485.1 Oscillospiraceae bacterium
AGTCCATTCCTGCGATTACTCCGATGCTTCCGGAATGCTCCTCCTGGACGTCAGGAACAGGAAGTGGTCATCCGAGATGCTGGAGATCTGTTCCGTCAGAGAGGATCAGATGCCCAGGCTCTTCGAGAGCTATGAGGTGATCGGATGTCTCAGACCCGAGATCGCCACAGCGCTTTCACTGCCTGAAGACGTGAAAGTAGTGGCAGGGGCGGGGGACAACGCTGCCGCCGCGGTAGGGACCGGAACCGTCGGAGACGGCAAATGCAATATCTCCATAGGAACATCGGGAACAGTGTTCATCTCATCCGACAGATTCGGGAAAGATATGAACAACGCCCTGCATTCATTCGCTCATGCAGACGGTCATTATCATCTGATGGGATGCATGCTTTCCGCTGCTTCTTGCAACAAGTGGTTCTGTGATGAGATAATCAGAGAGAAGGATTATGATGCGGTGCAGAGCGAGATATCCGCGGACAGGCTCGGCGAGAACGAGGTCTTCTTCCTGCCTTATCTCATGGGCGAGAGAAGCCCGATAAACGATACGGATGCCAGAGGCGTGTTCCTCGGCATGAGCATGAATACCACGAGGGCCGACATGGCCCAGGCGATCCTGGAAGGCGTCGCATTTGCCATAAAGGACAACATCGAGGTGGCGAGATCCGTCGGGATAAAGATCGAAAGATCCAAGATCTGCGGCGGAGGTGCCAGATCCAGACTCTGGCAGACGATATTCTCCTCCGTGCTGGATATTCCTCTGGATATACCGGTGACAGAAGAAGGGCCCGGTTACGGCGGTGCCATGCTTGCAATGGTCGGAACGGGACTGTTCTCTGATGTAAGGGAATGCGCAGAAGCGCTCACCCGCATAAAGGATACGGTGCTTCCGGATCCCGGACTTGCCGCCAAGTATGAGAAGAGATATTCGGAATTTAAACGCATCTACCCGTCCATCAGATCTCTGTTCAGGGAGATCAGACGCAGTTAATAATCCGGCACGTTCGCCGGTCAAATAGAAAAGGAGAGCAAATAATGAGTAACATCCCGGAAGTCAAACTTGGAATCGTCGCGGTCAGCCGTGACTGTTTTCCTATAGGCCTTTCCATCGCCAGAAGGGAAGCCATCAAGAAGGCATATAAGGGAGAACTGTATGAGTGCCCCGTTACCGTGGAGAACGAGCTGGATATGCTCAAAGCGGTAGATGATGTCAACAATGCCGGATGCAATGCGCTCGTGGTGTTCCTGGGCAACTTCGGACCGGAGACCCCTGAGACCCTTATCGCTCAGAAATTCGACGGACCCTGCATGTTCGTCGCTGCTGCAGAGGGTGACGGAGACCTGATCAACGGCAGAGGAGACGCATACTGCGGTATGCTCAACTGCTCATACAACCTCGGAATGAGGCATCTCAAAGGCTATATCCCGGAGTATCCCGTCGGAACATCCGACGACATCGCCGAGATGATAGCGCGCTTCGTACCGATCGCCAGAGCTGTTATCGGTGTCAAGAACCTCAAGATCATCACCTTCGGACCGCGTCCTCAGGATTTCTTCGCCTGCAACGCCCCGATCAAGGGACTCTATGAGATGGGCATCGAGATCGAAGAGAACTCCGAGCTGGATCTGCTCGTAAGCTACAAGCAGCACGCCGGAGACGCCAGGATCAAGGATGTCTGTGAAGATATGGCGAAAGAGATGGGCGAAGGCCGTTATTATCCGGAACTCCTGGAGAGAATGGCGCAGTTCGAGCTCACGCTCCTTGACTGGGCCGAGCAGCACAAAGGCGCAAGAAAGTATGTTGCTTTCGCCGACAAGTGCTGGCCCGCGTTCCCGGAACAGTTCGGATTCGAGCCCTGCTTCGTGAACTCCAGACTCGCATCCAGGGGCATCCCCGTCTCCTGCGAGGTCGACATCTACGGAGCGCTGTCCGAGTACATTGGCGCCTGCGTAAGTTCCGATGCAGTCACGCTTCTTGACATCAACAACTCCGTACCGAAGTCCATGTGGGAAGAGAACATCAAGGGCAAATACGACTATGCTCTCACCGATACCTTCATGGGATTCCACTGCGGAAACACCCCCAGCTGCAAGATGTGCGCCGACAGGGCCATCAAGTATCAGCTGATCCAGCACAGACTGCTTGAGCCGGAAGGATCCGATCCTGATTTCACGAGAGGAACACTGGAAGGCGACATCGCACCCGGTGACATCACCTTCTTCCGTCTGCAGTGCGACAGCAACGGAGTTCTCCGCTCCTACATCGCTCAGGGCGAAGTTCTGCCGGTAGCGACCGGAAGCTTCGGAGGCATCGGAGTGTTCGCCATTCCCGAGATGGGCCGCTTCTACAGGCATGTCCTCATCGAGAAGAGATTCCCGCACCACGGAGCAGTGGCGTTCGGACATCACGGAGCCTCCCTCTTCGAAGTGTTCAAGCTTCTCGGAGTGGGCGACATCCAGTACAACAGACCGAAGAACCTGCCGTATCCCACGGAGAATCCGTTTGCGTGATCAGGTCTGTTGACCGATTGACCTAAAACAGCGGGCCCCCGTCCCCAAAGGACGAGGGCCCTGTCATCTGGATGCCAGATTCTTTTTCAGTTGCGGAGAAGACATATGGGCGAAAAAATCAATTCATTCACCGGAAGAGAGATCAAAGGACTGAGCTACCGCGCGGAGACCATGTCCGGCTATTATTATGAAGACTGTACTTTTGAAGACTGCGTTTTTGATGCGGCGGCATTTGAGAACTGCACTTTCCGAAGCTGCGTGTTTATCAGATGCGCTTTCGTGACACCGGCCGTGAGAAATACCGACATGAGGTTCTGCGATTTCAAAAAGTGCAGGCTCATAGGCGTCAGTTTCATGAACTTCGTGAATGACGAACACATACGTAAGCCTGTAAACTCGATAGAAGAATGCAGGATGTCCTACTGTCTGTTCCATGATATGTCGTTCCCCGGATATGATTTCAGCAGCAACGAGTTCTCCAAGTGCGAATTCACCGAGTGCCGGCTGAAAGGAGCCGTATTCAGAGGCTGCAGCCTGGGAGGCACATCTTTCTCGAACACCGATCTCAGGGAAGCGGATTTCAGAAGAGCTGACGGTTATGTGATAGACATATTCAATGACAAACTCAGGGGGGCGAAGTTCTCCTCGCCGGAGGCGCTGGACCTTCTTACAGCTCTGCAGATAGAGGTCGAGTGAGTATTGACAATCCATCAGCGGAGGGATATATTGTTACCAACTTAAGACTGTAAACCGTTGAAAAAGAGAAGTAACCTGCATAACGGGGATCCAGAGAGCTCTCAGCCGGTGAAAAGAGAGTATTCACGCGCAGGCGAATGGACTTTTGAGGGCCGCTTCGATTCAAGGTAGAGGCGGACGGGAACTTCACCCGTTATCAATGGAGCGCGTATGATGGTACGCGAAGCGAGAGGATATCCGAAGAGGATATCAATTTGGGTGGTATCGCAGAAGTTTCAAGGCTTTTGTCCCATGGGGACAAAAGCTTTTTTTATTCCATCTGCCGCCTCAGATCAATAAAAAGGAGAACTCAAATGACAACAGTGAAGAAGATCCTGGCGGCATTAATGGTGCTTGTGCTCATGTTTGCGCTTGTCTCATGCGGGGCCGGAGGCGGGAAAGGAGACGGCAGCGGCGGACAGGAGCCGCAGGAGAAGACTGCGTTCAGGGCTGTGATAATCAAGCAGCTGGATCACGCAAGCCTGGACGAGATCGCGTCGGCTATAGAAGACCAGCTGAAGACTGAGGCATCCAAGGCCGGGGAATCCATCGAGGTGAGCATCGTCTCGGGGCAGAACGATCCTACGGTCCTCAAACAGCTTGCGGAACAGGCGATCGCACAGAAAGCTGATGTGATGATCCCGATTGCGACGCTGGCGGCGCAGATCACGGCGTCTGCGGCGGAAGGAACGGGGATCCCCGTTGTCTTCGCTGCCATATCGGATCCCGAAGGCGCGGGACTTGCAATGATGGAGAATGTCACGGGGACCAGCGACGCGCTGAATGTAGCATCCATGGTGGACGTGATGTATCTGCTGTGCCCTGAGATCAAAAAGGTCGGACTGCTCTATTCGCTTTCCGAGACCAACTCAGAAAAACCGGTAACGATCATCAAGTCGATGCTGGACGATCTTAAGACGGAGTATGTGGAGGCTACAGCAGAGACGCAGGATGAGGTAAAGGCTGCAGTCTCGCTGCTGATCTCCGCCGGAGTCGATGCCGTATTCACGCCTACTGACAACGTGATAATGGCAGCTGAGCTCGCGATATATGAAGATCTCAGAGAGGCAGGCATAGCGCACTTCGCCGGTGCGGATTCATTCGTCAGAAACGGCGCGCTTGCCACGTGCGGAGTCAACTATACCGAACTGGGAAGGAAGACAGCGGAGATGGCATTTCAGGCGGCGACAGCCGGAATGGAAGGCATTGAGCAGTATTACACCATGCCCGGAGGCATAGTCACAATAAACACGGAAACGGCTTCTGTTCTCGGCATCGATCTTACTGAGGCAAAGAAGGTGTTCCAGACCGTCGTTGAAGTCGTGACTACAGAAGACTGAAGGAAGAGGCCCTGTATATGGAACGCATAATCAGAACAGCTCTTGAACTGGGGTTCGCGTATGCACCGGTAGCTCTGTCACTGTTTCTCAGCTACAGGATACTGAACATAGCGGATCTGACTACGGACGGCTGTTTCGTCCTGGGTGCGGCTGTTTCGGTCCGGATGGCAGCTGCCGGACACCCAGCCCTCGGTATGCTTCTCGCTATACCTGCCGGAGCACTGTGCGGACTGGTGAGCGCTGAACTGCAGACGAGACTCGGGATCCCTTCGATACTGGCGGGGATCATCACCAATACCGGGCTCTATTCCATCAACCTTATGGTTATGGGGTGGAGATCAAATATCAACCTGATCAGGGAAGACAGCGTTTTTACTCTGTTCAGAAAAGTCTTCCCGGGCGGGTATTCGGATCTCGTGCTGCTTGCTGTCATTCCGGTAATGATCGCGCTGTTCCTGTCATTCTTCATGCATACCAGACTGGGGCTCTCCATCAGGGCTACCGGAGACAACCCTGTGATGGTCAGAGCATCATCGATAGATACTTCTTCGATGATCAGGACAGGCCTGATGCTGTCCGGAGTCATGACTGCCGTGTCCGGAGCGGCGGTGGGACAGTTCCAGAAGACCACAGACATAAACAGCGGCACGGGAGTGGTCGTGATAGGGCTTGCATGTCTTATCTTGGGCGAGACAGTGCTCGGAAGAAGGAGCGTCAGGAAGGGCATAGCAGGAGCGCTTCTGGGCTCGGTGATCTACAGATTCATATATGCGTTCGTGTTCTATACGCAGCTTGTCCCGGTCCAGTGCCTGAAACTGCTGACAGCTTTCATCGTGGCGGTCTCCATAGCGGTCCCCTACATAAAAGGCCAGAGGATACAGTCACACCCGGTGCGGAAACAGGAGGACGGAAAAGATGCTTGAACTCAGAAACGTTTCAAAGACTTTCCTTCCGGGAACGGTAAACGAAAGAAAAGCTCTGGAGAGCGTATCCTTCCGCATGGACGACGGCGAATTCATAACCATAATAGGATCGAACGGAGCCGGTAAATCCACGCTGCTTTCCGCTATAGCCGGTGCATTTCCGACAGACAGCGGACAGGTGATCCTTGACGGAGAAGACATAACCTCCGTACCGGAGTACAGAAGAAGCAGATCCATCGGCAGACTGTTTCAGGACCCGCTCTCCGGAACTGCGCCGGGACTTACGATAGAGGAGAACATGGCTCTTGTATATCTGCAAGGTAAAAAGACTGCCAACGCGTTCTCCAGGATCGGTAAAAAAGAAAGAGAGATGTTCAGGGACAGACTCAGATCGCTGGATCTCGGCCTGGAGGACAGACTGGAATAGCCGGTGGGACTCCTCTCGGGAGGTCAGAGACAGGCGCTGACTCTGCTGCTTGCCACGCTGTATCCTCCAAAACTGCTGATGCTGGACGAACATACTGCCGCGCTGGATCCGGGATCGGCAGAGCGCATAATGGCGCTGACGAAGGATATTGTCAGAGAGAACAATATCTCCTGTCTGATGGTAACGCACAACATGCGCCAGGCTTTGGACACCGGTTCCAGGACCCTGATAATGAACGCCGGAAAGATAGCGGCTGATATCAGCGGAGCGGAAAGAGACGGCATGGACGTCGGGAAACTGACAGACCTGTTCAGAAATACGGCAGGGACTGAGTATGCCAACGACAGGATGATCCTCAGCAGCTGAAAAAACAGAGACATATAAAAAGGCCTTCCGTACTTTCGTGGTACGGAAGGCTTTTGTGACTGTGTGCCGGGCATGTTCCGATTCTAGCTGGTGAAAGTCCAGCCACAGGTAGTTACCGCCAAGTGTAGCGAACCACAAGCCGGTGCCAGCAATGGCAACGGGGGAGGAAGTGGA
>JAFYZY010000140.1 GCA_017548485.1 Oscillospiraceae bacterium
GTGAAGCGCTGTTTAAGTCCGGCGGCATCGGCATCTATGATCACCGTACCGTCGGGCAGTTCTTCCTTGCTGGTAGTGACGTCTTTCCCCTCGAGCATCCCGAGAACGAATCCCTCCGGGTCGTCTGTCTCCTCATTGCTCACAAAGACGTCCCTCATCTGATTCCCGGAGCATTTGTTGTATATCTCACGGATCATCTCGTATTTCCGGGGCTCACGCTTCTCAAGTTCTATAATGATCTCATTGCGTATGAGATCCAGGGAGTTGATCCTTCCCTTAAGGGTAAGCTCATTGCCGAGCACATCGGTGAATACGTATTCCCCGTCGCGTATGGTGACGTTGCTGATGTACTCGCCGAGCTTTTCCCTCTTGTTGTTCCTGACACCATATAGAGTGGAAAGGCACATCTGTCACTCCTCCTCTTTTTTCAGGATGCGGAGAGCCTTATCCATCAGGTCGTTCCCTTCACGGAATGAATCGACGGCTCTGTCGAGATACTCCGCCGCTTCCTCTTCTCCGGTGGCTTCCAGCCTGTGGCAGATCTCATGCAGTTCCTCCGCATGGGATCTGTTGTGATCCAGCATGTAACCGAGGATCATCACAGCCTGCTCCGTGTTCTCGAACGCCGTGATATCGCCATGGTCATGATCATGGTCATGATGGTGATGCTCATGGAAATGCTCATGGGTATGTTCATGCATATGTTCGTGTTCATGTTCGTGTTCGTTCATTATTCTGTTTCCTTCCTTTGTGTTGTCAACGGTCTCTTTTTCCGGCGGCTGTACGCTGGAAAGGTCTTTCTCCAGTCTTCCTGCGACCTGGTACATCATCTCATTGTCGATCACCGCGGTAACTGTCAGATACCTGCTGAATATTCCGGCAAGATCTTCGCCCGACATCAGCGATCTGGAAACATGGCTCACACCTGCATGATGCGAGTTGACCGCGTCGCGGCTCATTCCGTGTGCAACTGTAAGGATGCCTCCCTGTTTCAGCGCACACGCCAGGCGGTAGATCATGAATTCCTGATCCGGGAAGTGCGGAAAGGCATTGTATACCACTATGCTGTCGAATTTCTTTCCGAAATCCGTTTCCGCCGCGTCTCCGCATAATATTTTTACGTTTTCCTGCGTGAACTTCTTTGCTGCGATCTCAGCCATCTCCGGAGTAATGTCGATGGCGGTGACAGAAGCAGCGCCTCTCTGCAGATAATCCGGTATCAGGATGCCGGTTCCGCAGGCTACGTCAAGCACGTCTTTTCCTGCGCTTATGCCGGCATTGTCCAGAATAATGCTGATGGTATCGCTGTTCTTGCTGTTCCTGTCGTCCCATCCGGGGGCCAGCCTGGCAAAGAAGTCGATGATCTCTTTTTTCTCCATCACAAAATGGTAGGATGCTCACGCCTGAACAAGCAGTGAGAAGTATTGCCGCACCTTCTGAATGACGGCAATCATCCTGCTTTCCTCCTTGTTATTTCTGCTGTATGGTCTCTCCCTGTTCAGGAGAGCATCAGCTTCCTGCGTGACGCTCCCTCGCCCGAGCCCGTATCCGCACCTCATGCATTTCCCCGGGCCAGGCTTTCAGTCCCTGTGATTCTCACAGATCCTGTTCACGGACCGACAGTCTTTACCGGCTGCCTGTTCCGTTACATACGGTTTTATTTTATCCTTTTTCAGTAGAAGACACAATAAATATATAATAATTTATTCAATATGCGGTTTGACATGCATACCGCTCTGAATTAAAATGTCATTGTATGGTAGCAGTTTTCTCCGGTTCCGCATTAAGCCGGGAAGACGAGTAATATTAATGATCATTTTAAATGATCGGGAGGATGGATATGTTAGATTTCGATAATCTTGTTCAGGCTATGGGAGACCTCGATGAGGATACCATGATAGAGATGCTTGAAGATGTCATGGCGGACGGAGGCTCAGAAGCCGGGCAAGCCATGGAGGCCTGCCAGAAAGGCATGGAAGTAGTGGGCTCTCTTTTTGAGGAAGGCGAATACTTCGTCGGAGACCTTATCTATGCAGGAGAACTTATGACTCAGGCAGTCGAGATCCTGACCCCTGCACTTGTCGGTTCAGAGAGTTCCGGTCCCAAGACCAAGATGATCCTCTGCACAGTCAAGGATGACCTTCATGATATAGGAAAGAACATCGTAAGGTCCATGCTTGAAGCTGCAGGTTTCGATGTGGTTGACCTCGGTATCGACGTCGATCCGGAAAAGGTCGTCGAAGTGGCCAAAGAGCAGAACATCAAGATCGTTGCCCTCTCCGGAGTTCTTACGCTTGCGCTCGACTCCATGAAGGACACCATCGATGCGCTCAGAGCATCCGGCTGGGACGGCAAAGTGATTATAGGCGGAGCACCTGTCAGCGAAGAAGCCGCTGCAGCGATGGGTGCCGACGAATGGGCACACTCTCCGCAGAAGACCATCAGTGTCTGCAAGGAGTGGGCAGCAGCACTGTAAGCCTGTTTATAAAATTAGACGCGCTGGATACACGTCTGACGCGTCTTTTTACTTATAAAAAGGAGATTTGAGTAATGATTATCATTGGCGAAAAGATCAACGGTGCGATTCCTTCCATTAAGAAGGCTATCGAAGAGAAGAACGAAGCCCTGATCATCAAGAGGGCCAAAGCCCAGGCAGAAGCAGGAGCAAACTTCATCGACTGCGCACCCAGCACATCCACCGACATCGAGTACGAGACGATGGTATGGCTCATAGACCTTATCCAGGGAGCCACCGATGTTCCTATCTGCATCGACTCACCCAATGCGCAGCTTCTGGCAAGGATCCTGGAGGAAGGGCGCGTGAACAAGCCCGGTCTCGTGAACTCGGTCAACGAGGAAGGAACAAAGTGCGAGACCATCTTCCCGATAATTGCAGGAACACCCTGGGAAGTCATCGGACTCACATGTGACCAGGACGGTATCCCCACAGACTCTGAAAAGAAGGTCGAGATCGCCAAGCGCATAATCGACAAAGCCGTCAAGTACGGTGTCGCGCTCAACCAGCTCCACATAGACCCGTGTGTCATGGCTCTCGCCACGATGCCCAGCGCCATGGATGACTTCGTATACTGCATCGAGCACATCCATGCCTTTGCTCCCGAAGTCAAGGTCACCGGCGCCATCTCCAACATCAGTTTCAACATGCCCGCGAGGAAATACGTCAACAACGGATGCCTTGCATACGCTCTTGCCGCAGGACTCGACAGCGGGATCCTTGACCCCTGCAATGAAGACATGCTCGGCACCATCTATGCTTGCGAAGCACTCAAGGAGATAGACAAGGCCGGCAGGAAGTACAACAGGGCATTCCGCAAGGGACTCTTCGGCCAGAAGAAATAAAAACAGAACGATGCTTTACGAAGCATTTCAACAGTCACATCAGTGAGGCAGATCATGCCTAAACTTCATATTCTCCCTTCAGACATCAGTTGTGATGTCGAAAAAGGGACAAATCTGCTGGAAGCGCTTCGCGCGGCAGGAATATTCCTTGATGCTCCGTGCGGCGGCAACGGAAGATGCGGTAAATGCACCGTGACCGCTGACGGACAGGAAGTTCTTGCCTGCCAGACAATAGTAGAGAATGACATGCAGGTCCTTATCCCCGACGGTAAGGGCCTGTATGTGATGCAGAGCGGAATCGATACGGACATCCAGATGGATCCGGTCCGCCCCGGTCCGCTTCTTGCCATCGACATCGGCACCACATCAGTGGTGTGCTTCCTGCTGGACGGAACGGACGGGCGCGAACTTGCCACGTCCAGTTCTCTGAACCCTCAGACGGCCTTCGGCGCGGATGTCATCTCGCGCATCAGAGCGGCAATGTCGGATCAGCTGGATCAGGAGAGAGATCTGATCAGGCAGGAGCTTACCAGACTGATAACCGATGTGTGCTCAAAGACAGATACCGACCCCGCCGGCATAGGAGTAGTCTCGGTCGTGGGGAACCCCGCGATGCAGCAGCTGTTCCTCGGTATAATGCCGGACAACCTCGCAGCGATCCCGTTTGCTCCGGTCCTGACCGAGATGAAAACGGTACCGTGCAGGGATATCCTCCCGGTCTGTGAGAATGCTCTTCTGCTGGTCGTGCCGGATATCTCCGGCTACGTGGGAGCCGATACTCTCGGCTGTGTGCTCTCCACAAAAATGTATGAATCGGATGAGCTCACTCTGATGGTGGATATCGGCACCAACGGTGAGATGGTCCTTGGAAACAGGGACCGCATGATCGCCTGCTCAACTGCGGCAGGTCCGGCTCTGGAAGGAGCGAACATCCGGTTCGGAATGAGAGGCACCGACGGAGCCATCGATCACGTAAAGCTGGAAGACGGTGAGATCCGCTGCACTGTGATAGGCGGCGGAACGGCGACAGGCATCTGCGGTTCCGGACTAATAGATGCCGTTGCTGTCAGTCTGGATGCAAATCTGATCAACAAACGCGGACGCATCGCTTCGGAAGACGAGATCGAAGGGCAGCGGTTCATTCCGCTGCGTGACGGCATATACCTGACACAGGATGATATCAGACAGGTGCAGCTGGCAAAAGGCGCGATATGCGCAGGCGTCCGTCTGATGGCAGGTCAGCTGGGGAAAAGCGTGACCGACATCAGCCGCGTACTTCTGGCCGGAGCTTTCGGAAGTTTCATGGATCCGGACAGCGCGTGCACTATCGGGCTTCTTCCGGAAGAACTCAGAGGCAGGATCACAGCGGTAGGAAATGCCGCCGGAAGCGGCGCTAAACTGCTTGCCCGCGACAGATCAGAGATGAAGCTCGCACAGGATCTCAAAGAGAAGATCGAATTCCTGGAGCTTGCCAGCCTAAAACAGTTCTCCGGCACTTTTGCAAAATCCATGAATTTCCCCTGATACCGCAAGCAAATCAACCGTTTACACGATCCATAATCTGCAAGAGGTGATCTCATGAAATTTGACAGAAAAGAAATCGACAATGCAACGACCAGGTCTTTCATGAACAGGACCATGATCGAATTCGCCACGCCCATAACTCCCAGAGAGAACCTGAAACGCGCATTCAAAAAGGAAGAGCTCTGGATGCCCGATTCTGCGGACAAGGGCTGGTTCTGCCCCGAGATAATACCGGACAACCCAGCAAGAGCTTTCGTCATGCAGGCAGGCCGTTATGAGGGCCCTGTAGGCGGCAACGACATGTTCGGCATCTACTGGGAGTACGTTCCGTCCGCGCACGGCTCAATCGTGCGCCCCGGGAATCCTACTCTCACAGATGTCACGAAGTGGAGAGAAGTCATCAAGTTCCCGGATGTCGACAGCTGGGACTGGGAAGGCTCAGCCGAACTGAACAAGGACTGGCTGCCGGCTCAGACAAGATATCAGAACGTCTGCATCCTCACCGGCTGGTTCGAGAGACTCATCTCCTTCATGGACTTCGGTCCTGCCGCTTATGCCCTTATGAACCGCAAGACAAAAGATGACGTCAAAGCGTTAATGGACAGGATCTCGGATCTGTGGATAGATGTTGTCGACCACTGTTACAAGTACTACGGTCGCGGTATCGATGGTTTCACGATCCACGACGACTGGGGCGCCCAGGACGGACCGTTCTTCCATGAGAGAGTCGTCAGAGAGATGCTCGTGCCCTACATGCGCAGAGTGACCGATCACATCCATGAACTTGGCTATACATGCGACCTGCACTCCTGCGGCAATATCGACAGACTGGTGCCCTGCATCATTGAAGCCGGCTGGGACGGCTGGGACGGCATGGCCATAAATGACTACCATACTCTCTTTGCCGAGTATGGTGACAAGCTCATGATGTCTGTTCCCGCCAGCGATGTCCCCGCGGACGCTGATGATGAGACTCAGAGAGAATGGGCTGCAAAGTATGTTGATGAGTATGCGATAAGAGATAAGCCCGTATACATCTCCCACTATGACAGACCGGGAGTAGAGTTCACAAAAGAAGTCTACAGGCTCTCAAGAATCAAATACTGCGGAGAATAACAGACGGTACTGTTCTCGCAGCGGTCGATGACCGGACGATAGATATCTGCAGTGCTGCCGCACCGGACCCGGATGCGCCGGCACTGCGGTTTCTGTTATAATGGCACTGCATCATCACACTGAAATCATTCACCTTTTAAACAGAGGCATAGATTTGACACTAAAGGAAACACTGGAATTCATCGATTCTTATTCCTGCCCGTACAAGCATTATGACCTTTCCAGGGTCTATACGCTTTTGGAACTGCTCGGTGACCCTCAGAAAAGACTGAAATTTATACACGTCACAGGTACCAACGGTAAAGGCAGTACCTGCGCTATGATCGCCAGTATCCTCAGAAAAGCGGGATACAGGACTGCTCTGTTCACTTCTCCGCATATCCTCAGATACAACGAGCGCATGGTTATCAACGGAGAACAGATCCCCGACGAGGACCTGATCAGGATCACCGAGACAGTGAAGAACGCTATCGAAAAGACAGAAGAAAAAGTAAACTGGTTCGAGATGGTCATGTGCACCGCTCTCTGCTGGTTCGCCGAGCAGAACGCAGATATAGTCGTTTTCGAGGTCGGCGTAGGCGGCAGGCTCGACGGGACCAATGTGATAGATGTCCCGGAATGCGCTGTCATAACAAATATAGGTCTGGATCATACCGGACAGCTCGGAGACACAGTCGAGGAGATAGCCGACGTCAAGGCCGGCATCATAAAGAAAAACGGAAGTGCGGTCATCTACAGGAATTCTCCGTCCGTAGAAAAGGTGATCGAGGACAGGTGCAGAGAGGTATCTGCGGAACTGACCAAAGCAGATTTCAACAGCATCAGAGCGATCTCTGAAGACATCTTCGGTCAGACGTTCGATGCCTGCGGATATAAAGCTCTTCATATCCCGCTCACCGGAGAACACCAGAGAAAGAATGCCTGTGTTGCCCTGGAGACCGTGAACGTACTCAGAAGCAAAGGCTGGAACATCTCAGACGATAACATCCGTGAAGGCCTGGAAGACACCGTCTGGCCCGTGAGGATGGAAGTAGTGTCAAAGGATCCTCTGTTCATCATCGACGGCGGTCACAATCCGCAGTGCGCTCATGCCATTGCAGATGCCCTGACCGAACTGATCCCTTCCGGGACCCGTATCGTTTTCATGACAGGCATCATGGCAGACAAGAACTATGAGGAGTTCATGCGTATCCTGTCTTCCGTCTCAAAGGAATTCGTTACGGTCGCCGCCGATTACCACCGGGCCCTCTCCGCCGACGATCTGGCTGAATTCATCGACAGTCTCGGTCTCCATGCCACGATGTGTTCCACTGTGGAAGAAGGCATCAAAAAAGCCATAGAGATTGCTGACGGAGGCGTGGTCTGCTGCGCGGGCTCTCTCTATCTTGCAGGCGAGGCAAGGGCAATCTTTTCCCCTGATACAAGTCTGAACAGACTTGTCTGAAAAAGTAATACTCTGTATATATGGCGCAGCCGGGCAATGCCCGGCTGCTTTTGTATCTGTGTATCTTCTGTAAGTTTCACCCAAAAATACTCTTTGTTTTTGTCTATCCATAATCAACAGAATTTGTTTAATTCGATCCAGTCTTATAGTAAAATTACTAAAGAAATGACGTTACGCCAACACATCAAGGGGTCTTATACGGATCCTCCTGTCAGTTTTGGCGGGTCAATAATCAAAGGACAGCCGAAACATCTGATTCAAACAGCATTCCGGCTGAGAATAAAACAAAGGAGACAAGCTCTATGATCAAGATCGATGCAAATGCCATCGCGACCACAAAAGCCGGCAAACTGCAGGGCGCTGAGATAGACGGTGTCTACCGTTTCCTCGGTATCCGCTATGCGCAGTCCTCGGCGGGCAAGAACAGATTCATGCCCCCCCAGCCGCTGATCCCGTGGGACGATGTAAAACCCGCTCTGTCATATGCCGGAAAATCCTGGCAGTGTGACACCCCCCGCATGGAAGACCCCGAGATCCGCTGCACAAGATATCCTTCCGCATATGAAAAGCTCATGACCGGAAGCAACGAGATGGGCGGCGACGGTGACGAAGACTGCCTGGCACTCAACCTTTGGACCCCCGGTCTGAACGACGGCAAGAGACGCCCCGTCATGGTATGGTTCCACGGCGGCGGAAATATCGCCGGCGCAGCCGAAGCTGACTGGCACGACGGCTTCAACATGGCCAAGAATGAGGATATAATCTTCATCTCAGTAGGACACAGGCTCGGCATCTTCGGATACCTGTATCTGTGCGATCTCGACGAGCGCTTCAAGGACTGCGCCAATGTCGGACATCAGGACATGGCAGCTGCTATGCAGTGGATCCATGACAACATCGAGGCGTTCGGCGGAGATCCCGGCAACGTCACCATTGTTGGACAGTCCGGCGGCGGCGGAAAAGTCGCGAACCTCATGTCCATGCCGATGGTCAAGGGCAACGTCCACAAGGCCATCATCCAGTCCGGCGGATTCCGCGGTGCGACTCCGGAAGAAGGAGCCGCTATGACAAAGCAGTTCCTCGACTTCCTCGGCATCGATAAGACCAATATCGACAAGCTCTGGGATTACACCCCGCAGGAACTCATCAAGAAGCAGAGAGAGATCAACGCCACCCGTACAGTCGGCACATACTTCGTATGCCCGGTCGTCATGGACGGCAGAGTAGTAAAGTACGATCCGTTCGACGGCGCGGAAGGCTCCGAATTCTGCAAGGACATCACTCTCATCACCGGCTATGACAAGGACGACGCTGTTCTGACGGCCCTGATGGATCCCAAGATGTTCAAGTGGACGGAAGAAGATGTCAAGAACGCCATCAAGAATCTCGGATTCGACGATGCGCAGGCTGAAGACATCATCAAGATCTACAAAGGCTATATCGGCGAAGACGCTCAGCCCGTACACCTCTTCACCACCTTCCTCAATGACCGCAACCACACCAAGGCCACCTATACCAGAGCTCATTCAAGGGAGCTGGTCGGCGGCGGCGCTCCGGTCTACAGCTACTGCTTCATGAGAGAGGGCAACGACCCCGAGTTCAGGGCCGTACACGGTGTTGAGATCCCGTTCTTCTTCGGAAATGCGGATTATGCCCCGGCGCTCTGGAACTGCGACACCCATTATGACGCGATGAAGCTCAATGTAGCCGCGCGTTCCGCATGGGCGGCATTCGCAAGGACCGGCAACCCCTCCAACCCCTACATGCCCGTATGGAGACCTTATGACAGCGAAACACGCTACACGATGTGCGTGGACATCGAGAGCAAGCTCGTGAGCAAATATCATGAGAAAGCCTACGATTACGTCTTCTAAGCTGGACAGAATATAGTTAATGGACCCGCGGACTGTTGTCTGCGGGTCCTTTCATAATGATAATCTGTGTCAGCCCTCTATCTGCTCGACATAAGCTTTCACAAGCAGGTCCTTCAGTTCTGTATCCTCTTCCACATATGTAGTGGGAGTATCTCCCCAGAACATCACGTTGGGCTCCTCAAGCGTAAACGGCTTCCATAGCGGCTGCGGAAGACCGGTGATGTCCAGACCGTTCGGATCTCCCTTCTTGATGAAGTAGCACAGAGCGTTGCACATCTGTCTTGCCAGATCGTAGTGCTTCCCGGTAAACGGTCTCCAGCACTTCGCAAGTGTCTCGAAGTGGAACCAGAGGTCCGATGAATGGAAAGTTCCCGGGTGATCATATCCCGGCATCTCCGGATTGAACTTGTAAAGATAGATCGTGAAGTCGTTGCCGTATTTCTTGTCCAGGGTCTTCATTGCCCGGGCAGCCATCTCGGCTCCGCTGACTCTGGTGCGGTCCATCGCGGTCGGGAAATCCGGTCCGATCAGTTCCAGATATCTGTCGGCATACTTCGGGAAGCTTCTTTCTGCCAGTTTTCTGAAGTCATCCATGCTCCTTACGCCCATCGGTCCCATTATCTCGCCGATCGTTCCTCCGACGATCAGAGGCACATGCATCCTCTTGCCCTTCTGGAAATCAGTATCGGAAGGTCCGGTCAGGTATTTGCCGTCCGGAACAGTGCTCCACATGAGCATCTCTTTCGCACAGAACTCCTCGTTTTTGTCCCTCAGTGTGACCGCATCTATCCTGCGTGCTTCCTCAAGGCTGTTTACTCCGAGATACTCGAAGAACTTGACGCCGTATTCCTCCATCTCCTTTAGTGTGAACGTCCTCATAAGAGACGGCTTATACGGGGTGGCGATGAGTCCGCTCATGACGACTGCCTTCTGGAAGAGGCCTTCA
>JAFYZY010000141.1 GCA_017548485.1 Oscillospiraceae bacterium
GACCGCGACAGGAAGATGACGATACTGCTGACTCCGTATATGAGCTGCTCTGCAAAGATCCCGATCTATGCGGTATTCTCCGCGGCGTTCTTCCCGCAGCATGCGGCTCTGGTGATGATCGCACTGTACGTGACCGGCATAGTGGTCGGCATACTCGCGGCCCTTCTGTTCAAGAACACGCTGTTCAGGGGCAAACCGGTCCCGTTCGTAATGGAACTGCCGAACTACAGGCTCCCTTCCGCAAAGACTGTTGCGCTGCTCCTGTGGGAGAAAGCACGCGACTTCATAGAGAGGGCATTCACGATCATTTTCCTTGGATCCATGGTGATCTGGTTCCTGCAGACATTCGATTCCAGGATCAACGTGGTGAGTGATTCCGCCGACAGCATGCTTGCACTGATAGGCAGATATATCGCACCGGTATTCGGACCTCTCGGGTTCAATGACTGGAGAGTTGCGACGTCGCTCATATCCGGATTCACCGCCAAGGAGTCGGTCATCAGCACTCTCGCTGTGCTGCTTGGGACCAGCATAGACAGTCTGGGAAGTGTTCTCAGCCAGTTGTTCACGCCTCTCACGGCAGTCAGTTTCCTCGTTTTCACACTGCTGTACACCCCGTGCGTGGCCGCTGTAGCTGCGGTAAGAAGAGAACTTAACTCAGGGCTCAAGACCCTTACGGTAGTCATATCCCAGTGCATCATAGCCTGGATAGTCGCCTTCGCGGTGTATACTTTGGGAGGACTGATCCTTTGAGATTGCAGGACATTCTGATCATCGCGCTGATCGCAGCTGCAGCTGTGATAGCTGTGCTGCGGGTGAGAAACGGCAGCGGCAGCTGCGGTCCTTGTGAAAACTGCCCCGGGAGTATATACTGCAGTAAGAAAAAGAACTAAAAAACCAACAGATAACGAAAGCCGGACAGTCTTTTTCTGCTCCGGCTTTTTGGGAGGCTGAGTTTTGAAAACAGATGCAGACATACTGATAATCGGTGCCGGAGCTTCCGGAATGGCGGCTGCCCTGCAGGCTGTACGGGACTGCCCGGAAGCACGAATCGTCCTTCTCGAACGGTCCGACAGACCCGGGAAGAAACTTCTGACTACGGGGAACGGCAGATGCAATCTCTCCAACAGAGAGATCGGTATCTCGTGCTACAATCCCGCTGCAGAACGCTTCACGCAGGTACTTGATAACTACGGCGGAGATATCGGATTCTTCCGCAGTCTTGGACTGATGACCAGGGAAGATGCGGAGGGAAGGGTATACCCGCTGAGCGGTCAGGCGTCATCGGTGCTGGATGTGCTCCGGTTCGCAGTCGCTTCATCCGGAGCGAAGATCATATGCTCCGCCGAGGTGACCGGCATCTCCGAAGAAGGCAGCGGCTTTACTGTAACAACAGCCGACGGAAGACAGTTCACATCCCGGAAGGTGATAGCCGCCGTCGGTTCTCCGGCGGGTGCGCACGGATATGACAATAAACAGCTGATATCGTCGTTCAGGCGCAGAGGGATACGGCTCAGGCCGTTCTCTCCCGCATTGGTATATCTGTCCGTCGATGAACTGCCCGCCCAACTCAGGGGAACAAGGGTGCAGGCGGAAGCGACTCTCAGACTGGAGGACGGCAGATCGTTCAGCGAGACCGGAGAGGTGCAGTTCGGAGAGGGATATGTGTCGGGCATCTGTGTGATGGACCTTTCAAGAGAGTATGACGGAGAGGCAGGGGCCGGGATCGAGTTTGATCTCTGCCCGGAACTGACGGCGGAAGATATCGCGGAAAACCTTGAGACAGCGAGGATATCCAGAGCGGACGCCCCCGCTTCCGCTGCCCTTACCGGACTGGTACCGAAGGCGGTGGGAGAGACTGTTCTCAAGCAGTGCTGCAAGGACGTCTTCAGGAGGAAAACAGGCTCTCTGACAGCGGAAGAGATCCTCTCAATAACCGAACTGGTCAAGAGATTCAGGCTCAGAGTGAGCGGAAAAGGGCCCTTCAGAAGCGCTCAGATATGCACCGGAGGCACGGACGAGCTCAACGGAAGCACGCTGGAATCAACTGTCTGCAGAGGGTTGTACTTCTGCGGAGAGATAGTGGATGTGGATGGAAAGTGCGGGGGATACAACCTCCACTGGGCGTGGGCTTCCGGAAGAGCGGCCGGAGCTGCCGCCGCTGCGGCGCTGAATGAATGACTGAAAATGTGTACTATTTGTTAATTGTGAAGCGGGGGTATTGACGAGGACACTTTAGCGTGCTACTATAGCAGCGCAAAAGGGAGTAGCTTAACGCCTGAAGGCGTATTTGGCCACCGTCATCCCGACGAGAGTCCGACCCAAATGAGATAGCAAGACTTTTGCCGTTAGTGCGGCAAGAGTCTTTTTTCTTGCCGCCGAAGAAAAGACCGGAGGTAAAGAATAATGATGAGAAATAATATGCATTTCAACGGGCATCATAACGGCTTCGGACCGGGACATGGCTTCGGACCTGCTCCGCACAGAGGGGGATTCGGCCCCATGCATCATACAGGACCCGGCTTCGGCCCCGGCCCCGGATTCAGAAGCATCCACCGCGGCCCACGTCCTGTCCGTTCCTTCTGGTTCGGACCCGGGATGTACAGACGTCCCCGCTACTACGGCGGCCCCGGATGCCTAGGATGTTTCGTTCCGTTCTTCATGTTCCTGATCATCATGTCCGCATTCGGCTTTATGATCTGAAAAGGCGGAAGACCGGATCAGCAGATGACAAATAACGGGAAGAGCCCGCACCGTTCACCGGTGCGGGCTCTGACAGTTTAAGGTTTGGTTATTAGACAGAAGGACCTACGATCATAGCGTTCAGTTTTCTGGCAAGTTCCTCCTGATCCTCTCCGGATGCGTAGGAACACTCTCTCGAGATCAGTTTCTCCGCAGTTCTCATGCAGGTCTCGTCAGTGCTTCTCAGTTTTCTGGAGCACTCCTCCAGAGTTCTTTTTCTGAGGATTAGAGTGCGGAACAGAGAGGCCAGTCTGACAGGGTCGCCTTCTGTGAGTATGGACTGGTAAAGATCCCGGCGTCTGGTATCATTGTCGATCCAGATTATCTCGCCTGAATTGATATTCTCAAGGAGTTCGGAAGCCTCATCAGCGGTCATCGTTCTTCTGATCCGGGAGACCAGCTTTTCATTTGCGACCGGGACGAAAACAGTCGATCTGCTGTCGTACAGCGGTTTCATGACATAGTAGTCCATGACACTGCCAGCGATCTCGCGCTGACAGATCTCCGTTATCTCACATATTCCCTGTGAGCTGTATGCAACGATCTCATGGACCTTGTACATCAGACACCAACTTTCCGGGAAACGGTTTGCCTTAATGTAATTATATCGTATAAAAATCCTGAATGTAATATTTTCCGCGCAAAAACGGACGAACCGGGCAATACGGCAAACTGAGCGGAAAAGCTGCATGGTATAATTCATGTAAGGACAGAAACAGTAATTCGGAACCGTCTGGAGGGAATACGATGAGACCGCTGCAGGATTACAGCCATATAAGAGGGGTCTGCTACAACCCCGGAGAGGCAAAAGACCAGGAGACGCTCGAGAGGCATCTGTCATATGCCCGGAGACTGACTATAAACAGCACGCGCTTCTGGATGAATATGGACAGTTACGAGAAGGATCCCGACGGATACTTCGATATGCTTGAAAACTTCATGAGCACCTGCTAGAAGTTCGGACTCAGCTCGATGCCGATCCTTTTCAACGGAAACTACATCCATGAGTACACGGAGCCCTCGGAGGAGTGGTATGAGCGTGCGGACAAGTATGCTTCCGCGTTCATTGCCAGATTTAAAGACGAGCCGTACATCCTCATGTGGGACGTCATCAACGAGCCGATGTGCAACGATTACATGAACACGGCAAAAGAGATGTCCAAAGAGGAATACGAGAGAAGATTTGCCGAGCTGGAGAAATACGTGAGGCGTCTGTGCGCGATCGTGAGAAAAGCTGATCCGGAAGGGTGCATGACGGTCGGACATGAGAATGTGGATCATCTGAGATCATCCAATGACCTGGTCGACGTCATATGCTTCCACGATTATCTCAGCATAAGAAAAGATATAGAAGCGGCGATACTGGTGGCGGAGGATTACGGGAAACAGTACGGGAAGCCGATCCTCAACACGGAGACGGGATGCGTCGGAAGGGCAAATCCCTATGAAGTGGAGCTCGACCTTCTTAACAGACACCACATAGGATTCTATCTCTTCAATCTGGTGAGCCACGGATTCTGGGGCGATATCCACGGACTGGTATATGACGACGGAACGATCAGGGATCCCTCGGTCATAGCGGCTCTGTTCGGATTTTTCCGCAACAGGACGACCGGAAGGATCCTCGCAAACGCCAACAAGGAAGGACATGCCTATAAGGCGGTAAAAGCGGTGGAGGACGCGCTGAGGGTAGAGCCTACCACGCTGTTCATGTCGAAGCCGAAGACTACCGACGATATCCTTGATGCGGCGGAGTACTGCGTGAATATCCTTGAGGCATGCGAAATGGTGCCGATGTGGGATGCGCCTTCCGCGAAGATAGAGATCTGGAGGAGCATGCCTGAAGAGCAGAGGGACAAGCATGAGATATCCAGATTCGCGCATGAGATGGCGCTGCTTGTAAAGAAGAACTGTCTGTTTGACTGATGAATACGGGAATACAGCAAAGGCCCCGACTCGATGTCGGGGCCTTTGTCACTCAATTAATGCTAAGTTTTTGTTATAAACGAATTGCCGCATTTCGGACAGTCGATGCGGATCTTTCCCTTTCCGCGGGGAACGCGGAGCCATGTCCTGCATGTCCTGCACCGGAAGAACCGGTATTCCTTCATCTGAGATAGTCTTGTCACGGTATCGGATACCGAATGGTAGGTGGAAGAAGAGAGAAAATGATCGTTCTCACACTTGCGGTTATAGAGCTGCGAGGAGAAAGCTCTCCAGACGGACCAGACAAAGAGGACCATGGAGACGGCGAAAAAGAACATGGAGATATATCCGCCTGCGGTCTTCCTGAGGAGCATGGAGAGAAGCAATGGAACAGGGACCGAAGCCATGAGGAACCTGCTCAGTTCGTCAAAGCCGCAGCGCCCTATGAATATCCTGGAAAACAGGTAAGAAATGCGATCTCTCAATACAGTGACCCTCCTGCCAGATAAATATTAGAATGTACCGACGTTGACAATCAATAAGGAAGGAGCAATGTTAACGGAGGATTTACATTTCTGATTCCATGGAGCGAGAGAAAACCGCCCTCATCGACGATGAGGGCGGTGATATCTGTTCAGAGACTGATCAGGAAGATCAGAATTCCATTGCCGGCGTCCAGATGCGGTTGCCGTAGATATCTGTGAATCTGTAGGTGACGCTGAATGTGGTCCCGTTGACATAGGCGCTTCCGAGCGTGAGTCCGTCGGATCCTACTGTAATGGGATCTCCGAGCTTCTTTGTGTCGGTGTAGGTCCCGTCATAGGCATAATAGTCGCACAGGAACTGGAGCTTGTCTCCCGCCTCGATCGGCATGTTTCCTTTTGCGAACATCAGTTCGTTCTCTTCACAGAAAGGTCTCCATCCGGTGATGGTGCCGTTCTTGTTGTCGCTTGAGTACACGACCTCAAGATTGACGACAGAGGTGACTTCACTGCCGGACTCATCCTTCCTTGTGAGGATCGCGGGTATGCGGCCTCTGGTGACCCAGCTGCCGTCGTCATTGACGGTATCGGAAGTCATGTAGTAGGAGACCAGCGTGCCGTTGACTGTAGTCCAGGACTTGTCATAGTCGAATATCAGATCGTTTCCGTCTATGGTGAACAGGTTATCGAGACCGAGATCGACGAATCCTTTTCCGTCATCGACGAACACGTTGAGCTCGACGGTCTCAATGAGGCCCCACTGGGAATCGGTGAGCGAAACGACGTTTTTGCCGTCAGAACGCTTTGTTATCGTGATGTCGCCGGGGTTGATGTAGTTCTCGGAGACGAACTGCGCGCTCTTGCTGACAGTCTCAGTGTCGAACCAGCTGTACTGGCTCGGGATGGAGCGTCCGGACATCATCGAGAGAAGGCTCATGATGTCGGAAGGACTGATGGAATAGCCGGAGGACTGGCTGCCGGAAGAGGTCGTATAGTTTCCGAGGAGGGAACCGAGGGGATTGCTGTAGCTTCCTCCGAGAAGCGATCCCAGGTCGATGCTCGAACCGGACTGGCCATAGTTATAGGTGGAACTTGAGTATGCGGCCTGACCGCTGGAGGCCATCGTGGCAAAAGTCTTGATGCACTTCGTGTACTCGGAGTCGAACCCGATGCTGTTGTAGGTGTTCACAGCAGAGGTCATGGATTTCATGGACTCATAGGGGAAGTAGATCGAGATGCCGTTTGCCCTGGATATGGTGGTTTTGTTGTATTTGATGCAGCTGCGCAGAGCCTCGGCGAGCAGCTTGGATTCCGTAGAACCCAGCCTGTCGCAGAAGTCGGGAAGGTCGATCTGGTTCAGACCGTTTCCCTCCGCGAACTGTCTGGTCGTCGCCCTTGCATTGGAGACGGTTCTGTAGTTGTTGCTCTCGATAAGAGATGAAGTGGAGTTGGCGAATCTGGTGAAAACTTCGGGAACGACGCCTTCCAGTTCGGCAAGATCCACGCATGAGAGCGTGACCTGGGCGTTGCGCTCCGCCTGCTGGCTGGCCGCGACGAAATCGTCGCAGATCTGCTTGGAGAGCGTGAGGGTATCAATGGAAGTGTTCTTGGAGATGGATGTGAGCCAGTTGGTATAGTACCAGCCGGTGCCGGGCTCCGTCTCCTCGGAGGCAATGATGTAGTCGGCATACTTGGTGCAGACCATATCCGTCTCCAGTGTGGACATAAGGCATGTATCGAATCCTATCCAGTCGAAGATCACGCCGCCGTCGCTGAGAGCTTTGTCTATCTCGGCGAGATCCATGGAATCGTTTCCGCCGTTCTTCTCATCGTAACCGTATCCGGTGATCGAGCCGCCGCCGTGGTCCCAGAATATGAGGATGTTGCGGTTGGCGGGGAACTTGGACGCGCAGTACTTTATGAACTCGGACAGAGTAGACGGGTTGACCATGGACTTGCTGCCGTAGTTCGATTCGAGAGTCTGGAGCTGTCCGCCGGAAAGGACGCGGTAGATCTGGTTGCTGCCGGAAGAGACCACCTGGTTCTGCCATTTCTTGCAGCCGCCCGTCTCCACTATCACGTTTACATTGTCGCCGATGGTCGCCTTGGTCATCTCAACGAGGTCGTTGGTGGCCATGCCGTATTTCGACTCGAGGTCGGTGCCGCACATGTAGATCATGATGGTGACGGTATCCTTGCCGCCGCCCAGTGCTTTGAACCTCTTGTCGCGGGCCTTGCCGCTTACAGCAGGCGTCGGCTCGGGAGTGGGATCCGGAGTGGGATCGGGAGTCGGAACGGGAGTCGGTTCCGGATCAGGTTCCGGAGTGTTCTGCGAAGGGCTGGGAGTGGGATCCGGAGTAACAGAGGGGGTGTTATAGAACATCCCTCTCATGATGCTGAAGATCGCGATCACAGCTACGGCGATGAGGACTATCCTGCGGGCCTTCTTGGGCAGCTTGGTAAAAAGCACGCCGAGACCGAGAAGCGCCAGCGGGGATACACTTCCTCTGCTGGAACCTGCGCGGTCGGAAGAATGACCTGATGAAGAATGCTGCTCATGAGAAGAACCGGGTCTTCCGCCCGATCCGACAGGACCGGTTCCGGCAGATCCGCCGACATGAACGTCAACTTTGCCCTGAGGTTCAGAACGTTCTCTGCTGTGTGGTCTGTTTTCATTGTCCATATGATTTCTCCTTCAGTAAAAAGAGATAGATACATAATCTACAAATCACAGTATATCATTATTATTTCTTAATAATGCAATTATTCACAGTTGCGGATGATGACATTTTTCAATTTGTTAATAATGTCATTCCTCATTCTGACTCAAACTGTTCAGATGTCCGCTGAAAAGATCCCACGGATAACAGTCCGGCGGGAGCGACGAAAAGGATAAAGTCCCTTCGTCTGACGCATCAAAAAGACCGATCTCATACGACCAGAGGGCAAGAGGACAGACCGCTGTACTGCCGTATCTGCGGTCTCCGAGCAGTGGGTGCCTCCTGCTGGAGAACTGCACCCTGATCTGATGGGTGCGCCCGGAATGAAGATCGATCCTGATCAGGCTCAAACCGTCCTTCTCTGATACTGTCTCGTAGGAGAGAGATGCCTCTCTCACACCTCTGCGCCTGCGGGTCACGACATAGGACTTGTTTTTGGTGCTGTCATGGAACAGCAGGTCATTGAGATCGCCGCTTTTTTCCTCCATGGATCCTTCTATCACGGCAAGGTAAGTTTTACGTGCAGTTCCCTGCGGTGAAAAAGCAGCTGAGAGCGCCGCGGCGGAGTCCTTGTTCAGGGCATAGACCATGACTCCTCCGGCCTCACGGTCCAGGCGGTGTACGCAGAACACGTCGGAGATCCCGAGCGCATCTCTGATGAGCGCAGGAAGACCCGGATCCTCGGAGAGCACGCCGGGGTCCTTGATGCAGCAGACGATGTCACTGCTGCGGTACAGTATCTGTAAAGTGTCTGGCATATCAATCAAACAGCGTCCGCGGTATCATGTGCCGGCGGACGCATCACTTTCTGTCAGTTGAGTCGGAAGTTTCTGTTGAATGCGATGTCATACAGGGTGTCAAAATCGTCCATGGTCGCTGATTTGTATGACGGATTTCTGAGGAGCGCAGCCGGGTGGAAGGTGGCCATGATCAGACGGCCGTTCTTCTCGAACACTTCGCCGTGCTGTTTCGTCACCTGGAAGTCGGGCGAGATAAGCTGCTTGGCAGCTATACGCCCCAGGCAGACGATGATCCTGGGATCGATTATTTTAATCTGCTCCATCAGATAACCGATGCATCTCTCTTCCTCCGCGGGAAGGGGATCTCTGTTCATGGGAGGACGGCACTTCACTATGTTGCCGATGAAGACGTCTTCTCTCCTGATGCCACTGGCGGTGAGGAAATCGTTCAGCATACGGCCGGCAGCGCCTACGAAAGGCTCGCCCGTCTCGTCTTCGTTCTTTCCCGGAGCCTCACCCACGAACATGATGTCGGCGTTGGGATTTCCGGAGCCGAAAACAGCGTTTATCCTGGTGTTGCTCAGAGGACAGTTTATGCAGTTGCGCACCTTTTCTCTCAGTTCATCAAGTGTCATTTCGATCACCCCCGACAAAAGTATAGCACAGCTCAGGCAGCCCTTGAACAAGGGTGTTGGAAAGAGTAAAATCGAAGAGCAGAACAATACATTAATGCTATATGAGGTATAAAAGGAATGGCCAGCGTAATAATCGAGACATCAGCAAGACACGTCCATGTGACGGAAGAAGATCTTCATACCCTGTTCGGCGAGGGCTATGAACTGACAGTAAGAAAGATGCTCTCCCAGCCCGGACAGTTTGCCTCCGGAGAGAGAGTGACAATAGTGGGACCGAAGCGCTCCCTTGAAAACGTATCGATCCTCGGACCCTGCAGGAAGCAGAGCCAGGTAGAGATCTCAGCCACCGATGCCCGTTCCATAGGGATCTCCGCACCCGTGCGCGAGAGCGGCGACCTTGCAGGAACACCCGGATGCAAACTCATCGGACCTGCCGGTGAAGTCGAGCTCGCAGAGGGTGTCATCGTTGCAAAGCGTCACATCCACCTCGATACGAAGACTGCAGAGGAGTTCGGACTGGTAGACAAGCAGATCGTGTCCACTAAGGTCGAATCTGCGGACCGCTCCCTCATCTTCGGGGACGTGGTGGTCCGTGTATCCGACAGCTATTCCCCCGCGATGCACGTCGATACCGACGAAGGAAACGCGGCAGGGATCTCCGGAACACCTGAAGTAACGATCATCAAGTAATCATTACCGATAAAGACCGAGCAGGAGGACTTTTGAAGGCCTCCTGCTTTTATCACCGAAAAAAGATATCCGTGTTTCCCTGAATACCAATAGGTGTTATAATTATCAGGAACAAGCTTTCCGGACGACGGAAAGATAGGCAGAGCCTGCGCGATGCGAACCTGCGAACCAGGTCAGGGCGGGAACGCAGCAGCCTTAAGCTTGCGTCGCGTGCGACGCAGTCAACTTTGCCTGTCTTTCTGCCGTCCGGTTTTGGCAGGATATATACCATGAAACTTGCGCTTTACAGAAAATACCGTCCGACCAGGTTCAGCGATGTCGTAGGGCAGGAAGACATAATCACCGCCCTGCGGAATCAGGTCGCTGCCGGAAGGACCGGGCACGCATACCTGTTCACCGGAGTGAGAGGAACGGGCAAGACCACTTTGGCCAGAATGCTTGCCAAGGCAGTCAACTGTCCGAATACCAAAGACGGAGAGCCCTGCGGAGAGTGCGAAATCTGCAGAGGAATAGATAACGGATCAGTTCTGGATGTGACCGAGATCGACGCTGCTTCCAACAACAGAGTCGATGACGTGAGGGATCTGCTGGACGAGACGTCCTATACTCCGGCCATGTGCAACATGAGAGTATACATCGTGGACGAGGTGCACATGCTTACGATGCAGGCGTTCAACGCCCTGCTCAAGACGCTGGAAGAACCTCCGCAGCACGTGATGTTCATACTTGCCACCACGGAAGTGCAGAAAGTCCCCGCTACGATCCTCTCCAGATGCCAGAGGTTCGACTTCAAGAGGATCCCGGAGGATATGATCGCTGACAGAGTCAGATATGTCGCGGTTCGGGAGGGCATCAGCATAACGGAAGAAGCCTCTTCTCTCATCGCCCGCCTCTCTGACGGAGCGCTGAGAGACGCGCTCTCTCTGCTGGATACATGCGCTTCCCTCGACACGAATGTGGATGAGGAAGTCGTCAAACGCCTCGCAGGCGTTACCGACAGGGAATATCTGTTCGATCTGGCGGACCGCATCAGAGAAAGAGACATAACGGGAGCGCTCGGGATCGTTTCGGAGCTTTACAACAACTCCATGGATCCTGTGAGACTGCTGCCCGAGATGATAAGGCATTACAGGAATCTGCTCATGGTCCGCGTAGGCCAGGTGACGCTGAACGACTGCTCTGCTGCGATGCAGAAGAGGTACGAAGAAGTAAGCAGGGAATACGACGAGACAGAGATACTGGATTGTCTGGATGTCCTCAGCGATGCATCCGACAGGATGGCCAGATCTCTGGACAGAGAGATAACGCTGGAACTCGCGATCATCTCCCTTGCCGGAGGACGGACAGGCAGACAGGCGGCAGGCCCGGTCAGAAAGACTGAGGAGAAGATCGGCCGCAAAGAGGCAAAGAAGGAAGATAAGAAACAGACGGCTCCCCGGAACACTGGAGTGCCGGAAGAGACCGGCATATCGGAACCGGATGCGGCAGAGAAGAAAGAACCGGAAGAAACAGCGACTTCTCCGGAGCCGGATAACACAGAGGAAAGCGGTGCTGCGGAAGAACGCGGCGAGAAACTTCTTGACAGGTGGGATGACTGTGTCGCCGAGATCAGGGAGAGGAACAGGACGCTCGGCGCGCTGCTTAAGAACTCTGCGGCACACATCACGGACACGCATCTGCTCATCGAAGCTAATCCCATGGCCATCAAGTTCATAAGGGACAACGAGGAGAGCCGCACGATCATAAAAGAAGCGGTCGCGCAGATCGCCGGGCTTAAACTGCCGGTAGGTCCGTGGCACGGAAACAGCGAAAAGAAAGAGATAAAAGACGACGACGGCTTTGAGGAATTCCTGAGAAAAGCGCAGGAAGCCGGAGTTGAAGTGGAAAGGGAATAAAGATGAAGGCAAGAGTACCGGACGGATACGGCAAACAGAGCCGCAACCAGATGCTTGAGAGACTGAACCAGATGCAGGCGGACATGGAGGCTGCTCAGGCAGAGCTCCAGGAGAAGGAGTACACGGCTTCCGCGGGAGGCGGGATGGTCGAGGCCACAGTTAACGGAGCCCATAAAGTCCTTTCCGTCAATATCAAACCGGAGGTCGTGGATCCGGAAGACACAGAGATGCTCGGAGACCTGGTCGCAGCAGCGGTCAACGCGGCAGTGGAAGCGGCGTCCAAAGACTATGAGGAAAGAATGGGAAGCATAACCGGAGGGATCGATATCCCCGGTCTGAGGTGATCTGATGGCAAATACCATTCCCACACTGGACAAACTGATAGATTGTTTCGCGGCGCTTCCCGGAGTGGGAAGAAAATCCGCATCGAGATTTGCTTATCACATACTTGACATTCCCGAGGAACAGGCCCTGGAGTTCTCGCAGGCTATCGCGGAAGCGAGACAGAACGTCCACCAGTGCCCGGTATGCCATAATCTCACCGACACTGAAGAGTGTTCGATCTGCAGCGACATGAACCGCGACAGGAGCATGATCTGTGTGGTCGAGAGCCCGAGAGACGTCAGCTCGATAGAAAAGACCAGAGAGTACAAAGGCCTGTACCATGTACTTCACGGACTGATCAGCCCTCTCGACGGTATCGGTCCGGAGCAGCTGTTCATAAAACAGCTCATCACCAGAGCAGCGGACGATTCGGTAAAAGAGGTCATCATGGCGACCAACCCAACAGTGGAAGGGGAATCCACCGCCATGTATATCTCGAAGCTTATAAAGCCGCTGGGAGTAAAGGTGACAAGACTGGCGACCGGTGTCCCCGTGGGAGGGAATCTGGAGTACGCGGACGAGATGACGCTTTTCAAGGCACTGGAAGGCAGAAGCGAGATCTGAAAAAGGAGAGGCAGACGTGGCAGCTGATAAAAAGTCAGGCAACAGAACGATCGCCGAAAACAGAAAAGCACGCCACGATTACTTCGTCCTGGAGAGCTACGAGGCCGGGATAGAGCTTGCGGGCACCGAGGTTAAATCCATCCGCGCGGGAGGAGTGAACCTCAAGGACTGCTACTGCAGAGTGGACAACGGCGAGCTCAAGGTCTACGGCATGCATATAAGTCCCTACAATAAGGGAAACATCTTCAACAAGGATCCCCTGAGGGTGAGACGTCTCCTGATGCATAAGAAGGAGATAATAAAGCTTCATTACAGGATCAAACAGGACGGACTGACACTGGTTCCGCTCTCTCTGTATTTCAAGGGGAGCAACGTCAAGGTACAGCTCGGACTGTGCAAGGGAAAGAAGAATTACGACAAGCGCGCGGCTGAAGCAGCGAGGGAGATGAACCGCGAAGCCGACAGAGCGCTGAAGATAAGGAAATAGGGAGAAAAGATAAATGGCAAGACCGGAAGTAACTATCACGATGAAGTCCGGCGAAGTGATGAAAGGCGAGCTCTATCCGGAGATCGCGCCGCAGACGGTCGCGAACTTCATCAGTCTCGCAAATAAGGGATTCTATGACGGACTGATCTTTCACCGGGTGATACCCGGATTCATGATCCAGGGCGGTGATCCGCAGGGCATCGGTATCGGCGGACCCGGATACAGCATCCGCGGAGAATTTGCTTCCAACGGCTTCGCGGGCAACGATCTGGCGCATACCACCGGAGTTCTCTCCATGGCGAGAGCACGCCACCCTGACTCCGCGGGAAGCCAGTTCTTCATCATGGTGGATGACGCGCCGCATCTCGACGGCGACTATGCAGCCTTCGGAAAGATCACGGAAAATGTTGAAGCGGCGATAGCGATATCACGTGTGATGAGAGACTACAGCGACAGGCCGGTGGAACCGCAGACGATAGACACCATACGTGTCGAAGTGTTCGGCGAGGATTACGGCGAGCCCGACAAGCTGAATGAGAGATGATCAGGGGGTGTAAAGGTTTCGACGGGGATTTCGAAACATGGGCAGCGGGCAGCGGCGGAGATAACGCTATAAACTCTCCACAAAAAATAACTGACAACAATCCTGTTGCCATAGCGGCTTAATGCCGCTCGTCGGGGTCTGTGAGACCGCATAGCTTATCCCGGCGTAGAATCATGCGGTGAACGTGAGAGGATCAAAGCTTTGAGATCCGCCATGTATAATATGAAGCTACCGGACCTGAAGCATGTATGTCTGCGTCAGGCGAGGGAAACTCAAACGACATACTGCGCCCGGAGACACCTGTGCGGACAGATTTTCGGACAGGAGTTCGATTCTCCTCACCTCCACCAGTTACATGAAACAGGACCTATACGGTCCTGTTTTCTGTATAATAGAAGAAACATAACAGCTGCGCAGGGCTCGGATCATAGCGGAAAGGAACAGTGATAACTTCAGTGAAGATCGATTATCTTGGGCACAGCGGGTTTTACGTCGAACTGGACAGTGTTATGCTGCTGTTTGATTACTGCCGGGGAGATCTTTCGTTCGTGAAAGACAGACCGGACGATAAACCGCTGTACGTGTTTGTCAGCCATTCGCATTCAGATCATTTCAATCCGGAGATTTTTTCTCTGACGGATATACATCCGCTGACGAGATATATCCTGTCGTTCGACATCGATGGTGATCCCGCAGTTCCGCAGGACCGAGATATCATGTATATGGATGCGGACATGACATACGATGTCGCAGGACTGGGAACCGTACAGACGCTGCTCTCTACCGACGAAGGAGTGGCATTTCTTGTCACTGCTTCCGGTATTACGATCTTTCACGCCGGGGATCTGCACTGGTGGGACTGGCCCGGAGAAGATCCGGAGTGGCTCGCTGAACAGGAGGCTGTATTCCGCAGGGAGATAAGCTGTATCGAGGGGATACCCATAGATGTTGCATTTGCCGTTCTGGATGACCGCCTTGAAGGCAACTACGCAAAGGGAATGGAACAGCTGATCTCACGCTGCAAGCCGAAGTATGTCCTGCCGATGCATTTCTGGAATGACAGGAGCGTCGTGGAGAGATTCAGAAGTCTTCTTTGCAGAACTGAGACCGAGACGGTCTTGCTGGATACCGCGGAAGAAACTCACTGGGAATTATGAGAGGAGATAATACCATGAAATTCAAGATGATCCATGAGAACTACAACGTAGCCGACCTCGACAGGTCGCTGGAGTTCTATGACAAAGCGCTCGGCCTGAAGGAAAAGCGCCGCAATGTCGCAAAAGACGGTTCATTCATAATCGTTTTCGTAGGTAATGATCACAGCGAGTTCGAACTTGAACTTACCTGGCTCAAAGATCATCCGCAATCCTATGATATAGGAGAGGAGGAGTTCCACCTGGCGTTCCAGACTGATGACTTTGAGGCTGCCCATGCGCTGCACGAGGAGATGGGATGCATCTGCTTTGAGAACCCTGCTATGGGGATCTATTTTATCCAGGACCCTGATGGATACTGGCTTGAGATAATCCCGACACGCTGAGCCTGACAACGAATGGAGAGATTGACATGAAGATCCTGTTCATTGGCAACAGCCACACTTTCATGAACGATATGCCTGCGCTTGTCAGGGATATGGTCAGGGAGGTGACCGGAGAAGAATGTGAGTGCGTCATGCTGGCTTACGGCGGAAGATCGCTGAAATGGCATATGAGCGAGGAGTATTTCGCAGTGAGATTCAATATCCTTCACGGTGGGTATGACTACTGCGTAATGCAGGAGGTTGCCCATCCCATGACGTCGGAGGACGATACATATGCGAATGTCAGAAGAATCGCGGAACTTTGCAGAACAGCGGGAACAGTACCGGTGATTTTTGAGACATGGGCGGAGAAGGCTATGCCGGAGCATCAGACGGAAATGAACAGAAGGTATCGCTATATCGCCGGAGAGACCGGGGCAAGACTGGCTCCGGTCGGAGAGGTCTGGGAAAAAGTCAGGAACACTACTGATATCGAACTGTACTGGAGAGATGGAGAACATGCATCTCCGCAGGGAGATTATCTGACCGCGCTGGTGTTCACGAGAACGATAACGGGAACAGTTCCGGGAACTGATTTCCGCAGGGCATATGATTTCTCATTGCATGAGTGGGGTATGGATCTGAAGGAGCATGTGCCGGACGAATACATAGAGCTGTCTGCAGAAACTGTCGACGCCTTCCACAGGGCAGTAGAAGAGATCTTCTAAAAAGCAACAAAAATGGACCGGACAGAACGGCTTCAGTGCCGCTGTCCGGTCCTTTTTTTGTTTATATCAGATCTGATCGATCCTTTGTTTAAGGTATTACTATCTCGCTGACGGGGTATTCAGGGCCGACTTCGGGGAAAGAGATCTTTCCGGAAGCCAGCCTGGCTGCGCAAAAGGCGAAAACGTCTCTCCCATGAAAGATGTCAGACTTGAGTGACCATGCGTTCCCTTTATATCTGTTAACGCTCTGGTCGATCTCTCTGACGGAAGCGATGCCGTGTTTTTCTCTGATCTCTTCCAGGCAGCCGTTATCGGGGGTCACCACATATCTGCCGTTTGCAGTGAGAGCGACACAGGCCCTGCGTGAAGTTCCGACTCCCGGATCCACGACCGAGACGAATACCGTTCCTTCCGGCCAGAAGGGAATGACTTCGGCGAGATTATGCCCGGCGGTGATCACATCGAACTTGGGTACTTCGTGAGTTATGTTATAGACTCTGACGCTCCGGTCGACGAGTTTGCAGACACCGGCCATCGCGCCGGAACCGCCTCTGCCGAAGTCGGTCTGGATGACTACATATCCCATGCTATTGCTCCTTTGCAACTGTAACAGTGAGCTGATCGGACGGGACGATCCCGTATCTCTCGGCAAAACTGCCCAGGTTGATTCCTATGCCGAGCACGCCGTCGCTGCCGTTGTAAAGGACTTCTTCGCCCTTCGGGACCCAGCCGAAGGAGGGACGGTATGGAACTGAGGAATCATAAACAGTACCGGACACTGACGAGATCACCACACGGACATCGCTGTCAGGAAGCAAACCTGCTTCTTCCGCAGCGGAGACCGGAATACTGGTCTCGAGATTCCCGAAAGTGCGCATTATTCCGGTGACTGTGCCTTCCGCTCTCCCGCGGGATACGGACCATCCGGCCTGCGGATATCTCACGATCTCATCGACCGGGTACTCGGGACCGACGCCTTCATAGTCGATGATTCCAGATGCGAGTCTGGCTGCGCAGTAAGCAAACAGATCGCGTCCGTGAAAGATGCTGACCTTCTCAGTCCCTTTGAGTCTGTTGACGGTCTCGTCGATCGTCCTGACAGCTTTGACGCCGGGATTGTCCAGGAGAAGCGTCAGAGTGCCGTTATCCGGAGTGACGACATAGCTGCCGTTGTTGAGGAGAGCTACGCTGGCTCTTCTGGATGTGCCGACTCCGGGGTCGATGACCGACACGAACACGGTGCCTTCCGGCCAGAATGGAACTATGTGATGCAGGCTTCTTGCAGCCGCTTTAATATTGAACTTTTCGATACTGTGGCTGATCTCGTAAACTTCCAGTTCCGGATCGACCTTGAGGCAGGTCCCATGTACTGTGCTGCCTCCTCCGACGCCGAAATCAGTCTGTATCGCAATGATAGGTTTCATGGGGATCATCCTTTCGCGACGGGAGAGATCCTGACCTTATAGACGGACAGGTCATAAGCCTTGAGAAGCTCAGGCAGTTCGATGTCGCAGAAACTGCCCTGATTGATGGAGATCTCAACATAGTCGTTGCTGCATTCGTTGAGGATCGGCTCGCCCGGAGCGACCCATCCGAAGGACTTGTGGAACATCATCTCCCTGTCGTACAGAATGGAGCCTTCCTTGCTGATCTCGACTCTGCACATATCGCCGAGTCCGATACCGATCTCCTTGATCATCTCATTCGGGATCGATATGCCGACGTTGCCGAAGTGGTCATGAGCTCCTGTTATCTCGCCGCATGCGCAACCGTTAATGATCTCCGCCTTGGGCATCTCGAATCTGATCAGTTCCTCCTTGGGATACTCAGGTCCCACCTGTTCCCAGGATATGATCCCGGAGGCCAGCCTTGCAGCGGTGTACGCATAAACGTCTCTTCCGTGGAAGGTGTGATGATCATCCGAACCGGGCATCCTGTTTATGCTCTCGTCAATCTCTCTGACGGAGGCTACTCTATCGTACAGAAGGCTCAATGTGCCGTTGTCCGGAGTGACGACGTAACTGCCGTTGTCCATCAAAGCTACGCAGCTTCTCCTGTCCGTTCCAACACCGGGATCCACCACGGTAACGAAGATGGTGCCGTCGGGCCAGTATCTGAAGGTGGAAGCAAGGATCGAACCGCCCTGTCTTATGTCATATTCTCTGACTTCGTGACAGAGATCGTAGACCTTGATCTCGGGGTTTGTTTTCACGATGACCGCAGTCATGGAGGCGGGCAGTCCGGTGGAGAGTCCGAAATCCGACTGAAGCACGATGCAGGGTTTCATAATTATTCTCCGATCTTTTCTATAACGACTTTGAACTCGCCGGGATCAGGCGAGTCGATGATCTGAGGAAGGCAGGTATCTATGAAGCTCTTCATATTGAGCCCGATGTCCATGTAGCCGGAACTGCCGTTGAAGACCACGGGATCGCCGACGGGGACATATCCGAAAGAAGGCTGATACGTCATCTCCTCCCGGTATTCGGTATTCCCGTTGCGGGTGAACGTGACTCTGACTCGGTCTCCCGTCACTATCCCGGTATCTTCGAATTCATCCGTGCCTATGGTGAAGGTGATGTTCCCGAAGGTCCTCAGGAGTATCCCGACCTCACCTTCCGCATAGCCGTCGCCGATGACGGCCTTCGGTATGGTGAACCGGACGGTATCCTCTAGCCCGGCAGATCGGCCTGCTTCGGACAGCGGCATTCCCGCCGCAAGCTCGGCGGCGCATCTGACAGGGACGAATTCATCGCTCCCGAATCTTGAAGGATCGATGAGAACGGAACCGGAGAAGCCGATGCTGTCTATGCACATCGTTGCAGTCCCGTTGTTGGGACTTACGATAACGCTGCCGTTTGAGAGCCTTACAGCGATAGGATCGCCTTCTCCCACCAGGGATACGAATATCGTTCCGTCCGGCCAGAACGGGACTGAAGTAAAAAGAAAAGAAGACACCTGTCTCACGTTGCCCCGCTCGAATGCCTGAGAGGCGTCGACTGCGTCGGTACCCGGAGAGATCGTCTCCACGATGCCGGCTGCCTTGGCATACAGCGTATCGGAGGTGCCACTGTCTGAATGGATAACTACGGATCTTCCTGCCATTTCAGTTTCCTTTTCTCACTGTCATCTTCCATTTCTGCCCGAAGCCGATGCCGTACTCCTTTACGGCATTGCCCTGGTTGATCGCCATCATCACTGTCCTTGTCTCGGAACTGAAGACCAGGGGAGAACCTACAGGAACACATCCGAATGTGGTCTCAAGAGGCATCTCCGCATCAAGGACGGTCTCTCCGTCGTTCGTGATGATCACGGTCACCCTGTCGCCGTACTCCATGCCGCATTCGGACAGCCACGGGAACGGAATGTTCGTGCCAACGAGGCCGAAATGCTCGCCGGCTTCGTTTATCATTCCCGATACTTCACCCGGCTTTTTCCCGGGCTTGATGTACTCAGCTTCCACGACCTCATCTACGGGATATTCGGGACCGACACCTTCGAAATCTATGATACCGGCGGCAAGCCTGGCACCGCAGTAGGCGTAGACGTCTCTGCCGTGGAAGATATGCACGTCCTCTGAGCCGCTGAGCCTGTTGACGCTCTCATCTATCTGTCGGACAGCTGTTATCCCGAAGCGCTCCTTCACATATGTGAGGGTGCCGTTGTCGGGAGTGACGATGTAGCTTCCGTTGGAGAGCTTAGCGACGCAGCTGCGCCTTGATGTCCCAACACCGGGATCGACAACAGAGACGAACACGGTGCCGGCCGGCCAGTAGGGAAGAAGGTACATCAGTGATTCCGAAGCATCAAGAACATTGAACTGGGCGACGTCATTGTTTCCGTCATCTACTCTGAGATCGGGATCCACGACCGCCGCAACGCCGTGCATGGCGCTGACGGAAGCGGAACCGGTGCCGAAATCGGTCTGTATTATGAGATGTGCCATATCGGGTCTTATTCTCCTTTGAGTTTTCTGATCCACTTCAGGATGAACAGGGTGTCGAGCGAATTGACTTTCTGTATCTCCTCCCGGGCTACCCAGGGACACCAGTAATCCACCGGATAGGGGTCGATTATCCTGTAACGGATTATGTAATAGAGGGTGAGAGCCAGAAGAAGGACGGTGAGAGCTCTTATGACCGGATCCCACTTTGTCTTCTCATGCTCCGCATACCATGTGCGCTTGCTGTGTTTTCCGTATCCCCTCAGATCCATGGCGTTGGCAATGCTGCCGACTTTTCCGAAAGCCGTGAAGATCAGCGGGACGAGGATCAGGACCGTGTTCTTGAGCCTCTTTCCTATGCTGGCTTTCTTCGACAGTTCAACGCCTCTCATCATCATGCTGTTGCGGATGTTGATGAAGTCGTTGGCTATGTCGGGTATGGTCCTGTATGCCAGAGATACGATGGTGCAGACCTTGTAGTTCAGACCGCACTTATTGAGACCTGACGCGAATTCCGAAGGCGTTGTGGCCAGAGCGAAGGCTATGACCGACGCGAAGGATGCGGTCCTCTTGATGAAGAAGACGAAGATGTACCACAGGAATTCCTTGGACAGGTAGAGCCTGTCGTTGAGACGCCAGATGACGTGCTCGGCGCCGACATTGGTGAGTCCCACTCCGGGGGAGACGAAGAACAGCATGATGTTGCCGAGTAGCGTCACCGTGAAGAAGGTAATGGTGAACATGATCACGATGGGCTTATAGTCCGGCTTCATGGAGATGATCTCGATGATGTTTATGATCAGAAGAGGAACAAGCAGCCTGATATCAAAAGTGGAGATTATCGCCGCGCTCATCACTGCGAAGAGGAACACCTTGGTGAATCCCGTGAGCTTGTGGAGCATCGTGGGTCCGGGGATGTAGTTGATGACCAGCTTGTTATTCATGGGCCTTGACCTCCCTCTCGTATTCGATGAAGTGTCTTATGGTGGATTCGGGCTCCAGTCCCAGTTTGATGGCAAGATTATAGAGAGAGGTCTGCTTCAGGCTCGCCCGCGAAATGATATCCGGATCCGCGAGAACGGAGAACACCTTGTCAGAGGCAATGAGTTCACCGTCCGAGAAGACGATGGCCCTGTCGGTGTTCTCGATAGCAAGATGCATATCGTGCGTGATGAAGAGGATGGTCTTTCCGTAGTCGCGGTTGAGAGTGTTTACAAACTCCATGATATCTGTGTAGCTGCGGAAATCCTGGCCGGCTGTGGGCTCGTCAAGAACGAACACATCCGGTTCCAGAGCCATCATGGAAGCGACGGTGACGCGTTTTTTCTGGCCGTAGCTTATGGAATCCACCGGCCAGTTTCGCATTCTGTAGAGACCGCAGGTCTCCAGAGCATTGTTGACTCTGCGGTCCGCTTCTTCCTGCGGGATGTCACGGAATCCCAGAGCCATACCTACCTCCTCCTTGATGATATCCTTTACTATCATCGTGTTGGGGTCCTGCATGACGTATCCGACTTTTTCTCCGATCTCCTTGACAGAGAGTTTGGAGGTATCGGTGCCTTCCAGCGTGATGGTGCCGGAGTCGGGGCGGATGATGCCGCACAGGAGCTTGGCTGCGGTTGACTTGCCGGCGCCGTTCCTGCCGATGATGGCGATCCTCTCGCCGCGCTTTATCTCAAAGTTTATGTCCTGCAGCACTTTCTTGCCGCGGTCATACGAGTATGACACATCCTTGAATGTGACGACGGGCTCGTTGGTGTTCTCCTTTACAGCCTCTCTTTCCTCCGTGAAGAAGGCTTTGAGTTTCTCTTCGTTCTCGGGGGTGAACTCCAGAGAAGCGAGGTCGCAGAGATTCCTGTTTCCTTCCAGTGAACAGCCGGCGTATTTCATGGCGGTCAGATAGAGGGGCTCTCTTATCCCGTATTCGCTGAGCAGAGAGGACCGGAGCAGGTCGTCGGGGGACATGTCGGCGACTATGCAGCCTCCGGCCATCAGGATGATCCTGTCCACCGGACGGTGCAGAACGTCTTCCAGACGGTGTTCTATGATAATGACGGTCTTTCCCGTCTCTTTTGAGATATCGTCGATGAGCTCGACGGCAGTCATGCCCATCTGAGGATCCAGCGCTGCCAGGGGCTCGTCGAATATCAGGATCTCGACGTCATTCCCGAAGACTCCTGCGATCGCGACTTTCTGTTTCTGGCCGCCTGACAGGTTGAACGGGACATGATCTATGAAGTTCTGCATTCCCACCATGGACGCGTTCTTCTCGATCACGGGGAGCATCTCGGCTCTGGGTATCATGTCGTTCTCCATCGAGAACGCGATGTCCTCGCCGACTGAGAGGCCGACGAACTGAGCGTCTGTATCCTGAAGCACGGTGCCCACGCTGTCCGATAGTTTGAATATGGATGCGGAGGAAGTTTCTATGCCGTTTACGGTGCATGTCCCGGTGATCTCTCCCTCGTAGGAAAAGGGGATGAGACCGTTGATGCAGTTGCACAGGGTGGACTTTCCGCTCCCCGACGCGCCGAGGATAAGGATCTTTTCGCCCGGATAGATGTCGAGATCTATGTCGTGCAGGGTGGGGTTCTTCTGCGCATTGTAGCGGAAGCTGAAATTCTTGAAGCTGATGATCGGTTCTTTCACGTGATCTCTCCTGGAATCTGTCGTAAAAAAGTAACGCCTCCGCTCATTCTGACTGCGCGGAGGCTGTCCGTAAGCCCGGAACCCGGGGCTCCGGGCTTGCGGTACGCTTTAAATTCGGATTATTCTTCCTCGAGGTTGGTGCGGGCAGCGGTCCTCTTGGAGAGCAGGTACAGGACGGGAAGTCCTACTACTACTTCGACGAGGATGTTGCTGAGGCTTCCGTAGATCGCCTGAAGGAATGTGACGTTGAGCTCACTGCCATAGAAGATGGAGGTGAGGATGGGTGTCACGACGCCGAACGCCAGACCGTTTCCGAGTACGCAGAGAACGATGTAAAGAATGACGTTCTTGGTGGAGAACTTGCTCATAAGGACGTATGCGCCGAATCCGACGAAGAGAGCGGCTACGAAGTTGCCGATCGACCAGTCGAACCAGAGGCCCCATCCGCCGATCAGGTCAGCGATGACGTTGCCTACGCCTGCCGCAACAGCAGCCGGGAGAGCACCGTACATGGCGCCGACGACCACGGGAACTACCATGGCTGTGGTGAGCGATGTATTAGTGAACACCGGGATTCCGCCGTAATTCATAAGAACTCCGAAAAGAGCGGCTCCGATAGCAACTGCGACGATGGTCTTGGTGTTCCATACGCCAACCAGTTTCTTTCCTACATTTTTGCTTGACATTATTGACTCCTCCTACATGAAAGCTGAATTGATCAGCTGTTGACGCTTAATATTTTACTACTTTTTTATTGAGTATTGGTAGCGTTAGAATACACAATATTATGACCCCGCAGAGAACGTCTTTGATGCTATTTCACCTTTAAATATGCGGTTTCAGGGAAACAGGACCTGTCAGCCGGGAGATGCGCCGTGCCCGGCCTCGGATGAGGACCTGTATTTTGGATCATGGGCATGCAGCGGAAGATCGTAAGAGATCGATGATGCGGGACACACGTCTTTGCATCTGCCGCACAGGATGCATTCCGCTCCGCTGATCTGATGCACCGGATCGATGCCCATCGGGCAGACTTCTCCGCACCTCCCGCAGGATATACAGGTCCTCCTGTCCGCAGTCATCCTTACCAGACTGAATCTGCTGAACAGAGAGTAGAACGCGCCGAGCGGGCACATATATCTGCAGAAGAACCTCGGAATGAATACCGCCCCGGCGAGTATCACGGCGAGCAGCAGGACTTTCCACCAGAACAGAGGGCCGGCAAGGTCCCTGAGACCGGGATCAAGCAGCATCAGCGGGATGCCTCCTTCCAGGGTGCCGGCGGGGCATATGTATTTGCAGAACCAGGGAAGAGATGCGCCGAGACCGTTCCTGAAGAAAGAGGGAAGAAGGATCACGAAAACCGCAAGCACGATGTATTTCAGGTATCTGAGCAGTCTGTCCGCCTTTTTGGGAACAGAGATCTTTTTGACCGGGATCTTTGCGAGGAGCTCCTGGATGAGCCCGAAGGGACAGAGAAAACCGCAGACAAGCCTTCCCAGCAATACACCGAACAGCATCAGAGTTCCCAGGACATAGAAAGGGAATCTGCCTGAGGAAGAACCGAGGACAGCCTGCAGAGAACCTATCGGGCATGCGCCGAGAGCAGCAGGACAGGAGTAGCAGTTCAGGACGGGGACGCAGAAGGCCTTCGTTTTCCCGGTGAATAACCTTCCACGCTTAAGACCGGCGAGATACCCGTTGCAGAGCACCGCGGAGCAGAGCTGTATTATGATCCGGATCTTCTGTATCCGGCCAGAAGCCTTCATCCTATCCCTATGCATTCCAGACATATCCTGACCGCCTTGTTGAGAACGTTTATATATTCCTTGTCAAGTAATCCGATGATCACGAAAACAGCGCCGAGGATCAGAAAGAATATCCTGAGCGCAGCAGTTTTTGTTTTATCCATTTGATTCAGCCTCCGTTACGCCTGGCAGAGAGATCCTCTGCAGGCCTGTGTTTTCAAGAGCGTCGTTGAGAGCTGCGAGGTAGCAGCCGGCAAGATTCTCTCTGGGAGAACCTACGACAGAGCCTGCGATCTGTCCGCTGCTGTCGACGAATACCGTTGTGGGAACATACATGGCGGAATCGACCAGATTCCCGATGTCCCCGGTTCCGGAGATTATCGTCTTTCCGCTGTATCCGGCTTTGCTGAGGATAGAAGCCATATTGTCCGTGTCCTCATATCCGTCGACGCACAGTGTATAGAAACCTATGCTGTCCGGCAGAAGCTCGGCAAACTCAGCGAGCTCCGGCATCTCATTGAGACAGGGCCCACACCAGGTCGCCCATATATTGATGAGCGTCATGTCTCTGGACGCCAGATCATCAGAGGTGAATATCCCGCCGTCATCGGTCCCGGCTGTAAAAGACTCCAGGGAGGGAAATCCGCCGAAGCCGTCTCCTCGGTAGCTGTAGTCCCGGTCCCTGACGAAACCTTCGGGTCCTTCATACTTGCCTCTGTCTTCATTCTTCCCGCAGGAGCACAGGATGAGAACAGCAATAAGGACAGTCAGAAAAGATACGATGCGTTTGATCAGCATAATAAACTCCTTGTAGGTTCGGAACTGATAGTGTCCAATTACCATTATAATATATTGAATACCGCAGGCGTTTCGGCATGGAAAACACACAGCTCGTGGTACAATGAGCATACAGTAAGATACGGGGGATCCTCGTATGCGGACGAACGCAAGGAAAACATTTCTGATCCTGGCTGCGCTGATCGTTCTCTCAGCGGCGGCTGTGCTCCTGACTGGACAGATCGCCAAGTCGCATGCCAGAGAGGAAGCTGTGTCTGCTCTTTTAGGAAATGACCTGCTTGCAGTCGGCAATGACACGCTGAGTCTGACACGGGCCGAGGCAAAGGCAAAGAGAAAATGGTATTCGCTTTCTCCCGGGACCGCGGGGACCATCAGGATATCAGACATGGAGCAGGCTGTCATATTGCCTGCCGGCGATGTAAGCGACATCGATATCACTGTCCGCTCGGACGGCAAAACGGTGTTTTTCGGAAAAGCCGACCAGTTCAGCTGGTTTTTTCCTGAGAACGGCACCTACCGCTTTGAAGCTGTGTGTTCTGTGGAAGGCACAGCCGTTACCTCAAAGGGAGAAGAACTGAATGTAAAAGGAACGGAGCTCTTTACCGCGGAACTGATATATGATATCCCCATGCAGATAACCTTTCTGTCCGACCATACGAAACAGGGAAGCGTCATACCGGTCACCGGATCGGGAGTCAGAGGGGATGTCATCATCTCAGCAGGAGCTCTTGCGGCGCCGTTCCCGCTGATCACCGACGGGCGGGGATATGCAAAGGGACTGTTCAGCGTGAGCTACAGCACTGATCCGGGAACATACACGGCAACGATAGAAACAGAAGAAGGTACCCGGGAGTTCCGGTTTACCGTCGAGGAGGAGCAGTATACCGTTCAGCACCTGACTATCTCGGAAGAGACGCAGAGCTCCACCGTCGGAAACAGTGATAACAGGGCGGCATATAATGCCATGATGAAAAGCACATACGAGTCATGGTATCCCGAAAGATTCTACGACAGCTGCTTTACGCTGCCTGCCGGAGGAACGGTCACAACGGAATTCGGACTCTTCCGTTACACCAATGATAATCCTGTGCCGAGCAGACACGCCGGTGTGGACATAGCAAATGAAGAAGGGACGCCGATACTGGCTGCCGCTTCCGGATATGTGATAGTTGCGGACTTTAACGGAGTCACGGGAAATACAGTTGTGATAGACCACGGACTGGGAGTGCGGACATACTATTATCACATGTCAGAACTCAGCGTGAAACAGGGCGAGTTCGTCGAGGAAGGAAGAGAGATAGGACATATGGGATCTACCGGGTACGCCACCGGGCCTCATCTGCATTTCAACGTCATGGTCCATGACAACAGCATAGATCCATGGGCTGCATTCGACGGAACCAGCGGTATATTCGGGATCGATTGAAAACAGTGAATTGACAAATGGCCATCCGGACGGATGGCCATTTGTTGTGTGTTTTAATGATCAGGCACGGCGGTCACTCAATGATCCCTTTTTCCTTCAGCTGCTCGAAAGTCACCCTTGTGCGGAACCTGACGAGTTCGGAGTTGCTCTTGCCGTATGCTCCGATCCTGTCTTCATTCAGATAATGCACATAGTGGTCTTCCGCAGTGGCGCTCTTCCATTCCGGCATGGGAGTCCCATCGGCATCGAGGCCGTTCGGATCTCCCGTGCGGGCAAAGTTGGTCCAGTAGTTGCAGACTATCCGGGCGAGATCGTAGTGCTTGCCCTTGAACGGTCTCCAGCATTTCGCCAGAGTCTCGAACACGAACCAGAGCTCGGATGAATGGAATGAGCCGGGGCGGTCCCAGCCGGGCATAGAGGCGTCAAAAACATACATCCAGTTGTTCTTCTTGCCGGCGCGGATGCGCTGCTCAAGGAACAGATAGTTGTTCATGAAACGTCCGCGGAAGGAATCGTCGGTGTGGGAGAGCATGTCGACTTCGGCGTCATCCCTGCATCCGCAGAGAGCGAGATACTCTTCGATATACTTATCGCCGTAGCGGAACATTCCGTATTCCCTGAGTTCCTTCAGGCTTCTGGGAGGCGCATAGCCGGGGGCGGGGATATCTCCCTCGGAGCCGGTGCAGCCGAACAGATAGCTGATGTCGGGGTAGTTTCCTCTCGCCATGGTATCGGAGGGATCCTCCGGGAGGAACACTCCGTCAATGACCGGCTCGAAGCGGTTCTTTCTGACATACTCCATGCCGATCTCGTTAAGCTTTTCGGCATCCATCGCGCGGGCTTCCGCGAGATCTTTGATCCCGTATGTGCTGAAGAAATCCTCGCCGTTGCTGAGTGCCTTCTCAAGAGGTATGCAGCCGCCGCCCTGTCCGTAGGTACGCAGTCCGCCGCCGCTCTCGAATATGGCTCTCTGGAACAGGCCTTCGTTCATTGGGGAACCGACCTGGCACAGAGTGGAACCTGCTCCGGCTGACTGGCCGAAGATCGTGATGTTCTTCGGATCTCCGCCGAAAGCTTCGATGTTTCGGATGACCCACTGCACACCGGCTCTCTGATCCAGCAGACCGTAGTTGCCTACAGGCTCTCCGGGAGATTCTTCCATCAGTTCGCGGTGGGCGAGGAACCCGAAGACTCCGAGGCGGTACTGTACCGATACCAGTATGACTCCTCTTCTTGCGATGCGCTCGCCGTCGAATTCCATCTCAGCAGTATTGCCCGCTGTGTATCCGCCTCCGAAGAACCAGACCATGACGGGCATCTTTTCATCGCCGGTCTTTGCATTCGTCCAGACATTGAGATACAGGCTGTCCTCGCTCATCTCTATGGTGGGATCGACGTTCCATTCCCTGGCATAGATGTTGGTCGGATCAAGGCCGGGAGGTGTCTGCATGTTGATAGGTGCAAATGCAAAGCATTCGCGTTCGCCTTCCCAGTTTTCCGCGGGCTGAGGAGCTTTCCATCTCAGATCTCCGACAGGAGGTTTGGCGAAAGGAATGCCCTTGAAAGCTGTTACGCGCGGATCTGCAGCGGGAATACCGCGTACCAGTCCGTTTTCAGTCCTGACTACTCGCAGCATGATGTTACATCCTTTCTGATATACAGGTTTAACTTCCAACTCGATTATAGAACAAAAGAGTGTTGATTAAGCGGAGGAACGCAACAGGGGAAACAAATTCGGCAACTTATACTGAGAGAGGATGTCAAAGTATACAAAATGCCAATAGAAAAATCCGTGCTGAGATCAGCACGGCCGGAGGTCAGTGTTTGTCTTAGTCATGGACGTCAGCCTGTCAGGAGTATCTGAGCTGAAGCGCACAGTTCCCGTCGGATTTGATGAAGGATGCCTCGGTACAGTTTCCCTTTGGCTTGCGGTATACAGCCAGTTCTTCTCCCTCAAAGCATTGAGCCCGGTACCAGATCTCGACAGACTGCAGATCCGCCGCGTTCCATTCTGCTGAAGAGAAAAGTGAGGCGAATGCCCGCAGATATGCGACATTGTTCATATGGCCTCCGAGATCGATATCCGTGGAACGCACTGTGTATCTGCCCAGCAGTTCACCGTCTGTCAGTTCGTCTTCGAACCGGGTGAATGGATCGCTGATCGAACTTCTGTCTGTCAGTTCCAGGCCTTCCGGATAGATGGAGTCCACGTGTCTCAGCCTTCCCGAGGTCATGTCCAGAACGGCCCACTCGGTCTTTCCGCAGCAGAGAACTTCACCGCCGCTTGCAAGAACATAGTCTCTGAGACATCTTCTTTTGTCCGGGATCTCGGGCCAGGTCGTGAGGGTGGCCTTTTCGCCGAATCCGGGTCTTCGGAAGAAACGGAGCATGGTCTTCACTGTCAGCCAGAATCCGCCCAGAGCATTCAGATCCTTCTGACCGATCCCGAGTGAATCGGAGTGCTCAGCGGCGATGTCCATAAAAAGAGCGGCCGTGTCCGGAATGCCGAGCTTTCCGCTGCTGTCGCACAGGCTTGGAACTATACTGATCTCTTTGGAGAATTCACCGGTCATGATCGCCCTCTTTCTTACGGCAGAACACGGATTACACCGGAACACCGCAATTGGTATATAATTAATAGATATGGAATGATTTTAGGGTAGGAGCCACACAATGGTCTGCAGAGGATGCGGAAGTCAGATCCCCGATGATTCGGTGATATGTCCTGACTGCGGCGGCAAACCGGAAGCGGAAAGCGAAGCCGTATGCTCGGGGCCCTGCGATGTCCCGGAGGACCTGACTCATATCAAGGCATTCGATATGGTGGAACCAGAAGGCACCGTTTCCGCCGGCAGGAAGAAGGGGAAGAGAGCAGCTGTGATCGTCCCGATCCTTGCCGCTGCGGCGGTGCTGGTCTTCCTGTGCTATTATAGTCTCCCGAAAAACAGATATAAAAGGGTGATGAGACGTGCTGAGGAGCATCTGAACAGATTGGAGTCGGTCCTTGCCGCGGAAGAATACAGGAAAGCCCTGAAACTGATGCCGGATTCGGAAGAGGCGCAGGAAGCGATCTATGTTATCTGGAGCACTGTTCTTGACGAGGTCATGTCGCTGGCTGACGGAAGATGCTTTGACGAGGCTCTTGCCCGGGCCAGGATACTGCCGGAGATAGATCCGGAAAGATCGACTATGAACCGGTCTGCAATCATGGTCATTTATAAGCAGTGGGTCCGGGCTCTTGCAGAAGTCAATGATCCGGACGGGATCGAGGAAGTGCTGTCGGAGGCCGCAGATGATCTTACTGCTGAGGAGACAGGGGACATCAGGGATGAGGCGTCCAGAGCCGTAAGCTATTACAGGATCATTGACATGCTGAACGGCGAAGCGGACAGGATCATCTCGCTAAGCGAAGAAGGAAACACAGAGGCAGTATTCACGGAGATCGATGCGCTGACCGTACTGGCTGATCAGTATATGGACCTCGGAGGAAATGCGCCGTTCGTTTTCGGGACAGGGGAAACCGGAAAAGAACTGGGATACTTCTTTTCCGGATACGATGTCTCGGTGGTCATAGGAAAACTTGATCTGTTCGGGATCGCGGAGGGAGAAGCAGAGGCATACTATGCGGAACGGTTCGGGCTGGAAGGACAGTGTCTGTACTGGTACAGGTGCGAATGGAAGGACGGAAGGCCGAACGGATACTGCGAGTACCACGAGACGGATGGGATCATGTCTGATGATCAGGTACAGATCTCTATAAGAGGCAATCTCTGTGACGGAGACTGGGACGGAGAAGTCGAGGAGACGTACAGTGACGGTGAGACCTACACCATAAGGTTTGAAAAAGGCCGTGTGGAAGTGATTTCGATTGAAGAAACTGACAGAAATGTAGTAGGTTATAATAAAAACGGAGACAAAAAAAGGTATTATTCGGATCAGGCGGTAAGCTATGAACATGGCGTGCCGTACATGTATTATAATTGAGGAAAGCTGATCGACGGATCAGTTCAACCCCATGCAGGATTTAGGAGGTCGGTACATGCTGTATTGTCCAGAATGCGGTGCTGTGTTATCTGATGGTGCTCAGCTCTGCTACAGATGCAAAGCAAGAATAGCTGCTCCCATTGAGAGCGGCGAATTGCCGGTCATGAAAGGTTTCGACGAGAGATACTGGACTCTTGATACGATCCCGGAACCGGTGGATGAACCTGCGCAGATCTGTGACACAGAACCGGAGGAGGTCTCAGGAGAGATGGGTGAACCGGATGAAACTGCCGGCACACCCGCGGACGAAGTCCCGGAACCGGAATACACCGTTCTGCCTGAAGAGACCGGCGCAGAGGAAGATGAGGCGGTGACCGACGCCGAGCCGGAGGATTCTGTTTTCCCCGAAGAGACAGACGCAGAGGAAGAGGAGACGGAACCTGATACAGGAACTGAACCGGAAGAGATATCTGTCCCTGAGGAATCCGACACAGAGGAAGAAAACACGGAGACCGGAGCCGGACCGGAACCGGAAGATGCTGCTGAAGTAACATACACAGAGGAAGAAACGGAAGAAGATACTGAACCGGAACCGGAAGACACTATTTCCGCTGACGTACCTGCCGAGCCCGAAACATCACCTGAGGAGAAGGCAGAAAGAGAGCTCCTCAACATGCTCGAGGAACTCAGGCCATCAGCACATAAAGAGGACGCGGCAGAACCGTATGATGTGCTGGCCGCTCTCAGAGATATACCGTCTTTCTTTGATGACGAAGACATTCCCAGCCTGACAGACGAAGAACTTTTCGGCACAGACGGACAGAACAGATACATAACAGTTGCCGAAGAACCGGAAGTAAAGACGGATGATCTTCCTGAAGCAGATACTGTCGGGGACGCCGTCCCTGCCGCGGAAAACTTCATGCCGGAGTTCTTCTTTGATGTGAAAGAGCCCGAAACCGGTGCTCCTGCCGGGGAAGATACCTTGCCGGCTGCACCCGCTGCGGAAGACGATGCCGCGCCGGAGTTCTTCTTTGAAGTGAAAGAGCCCGAAGCCGGTGCTCCTGCCGGAGAAGATACCTTGCCGGTAGCACCCGCTGCGGAAGACGGTGCCGCACCGGAGTTCTTCTTTGAAGTGAAAGAGCCCGAAGCAGAGACTGCACATGAAGAGACCGATATCACAGAGGCTCCTGAAGCAGTTGATATGCCCATGCCTGAGTTCTTCTTCGGAACGGAAGGATTCGGGACCACGGAAGAGGAAGCGGTGACGAAGGAGATCCCTGAGCCGGAGGCTGACATACAGGAACCGCTGCAGGTAGAAGATACACCCAAAACGGAAGATGCTGCAGAGACAGAGGCTCCTGCAGAGAAGACAGAGATGCCCAGGTTCATCTTCGATGAAGACGATTACGATACCGATTCTTTCGACGAAGTTGAGGAACCTGAGACAAGAGATTTCGCTGAAAGAGTAAAAGCTGTATTCACAAGAGAAGACAGCAACAGGGATACGGAGAAAGAAGAATCGGACAGAAGCGCGGTGGTGCGCGCTCTGTACACCAGAGAACTGGTCGTGGACAGACCGATCCGGTCCGAGGAAGTGATCTCGGAGACATCAGATGCAAAAGAGGCAAGGAAAAGAAGAAGAAACAGCCTGATCATCATCGCCGCTTTGGCTCTGGTGCTGTCGCTGGCAGCGCTGTACTATCACAACCTGCCCGGCAATGTATTCTCGCGCCGCATGCAGAAAGCCGAGACCGCGCTCTCGAATGGAGATATCGTATCCGCCGCGGCTGAATACAATAAAGCCCTGGAGGTGAGACCTGATTCTCTTCAGGCCGCTGAGATGCTCGATTCGCTGTGGGAGAAGACCTGCAGCGAGGCGGACAGCATGGCTGAGGAAGGAAGATACAACGATGCGGTGCAGACGGCTCAGGTCCTGAAACTGATCCATCCGGAGAACACAGACGGATACGCCGCTAAGATGGAGGAGATATATTCTTCCTGGATGCGCGCGGCGGTCAACGCCGGCAACAGCGATGATGTGACCAGGATACTGGATGCAGCAAAAGATGAAATAGGTGCGGACGCATTGTCCAGACTCCAGGAGATAGCGGACAGCGACCAGATTTGGATCAAGTACGAGGAACTGTTCTCCGAGAACAGCGGAAAGATACTGGACAGCTTCTACGGCGGAGACCGGAAGGCAGTCTTTGGAATCATATCCGCGATGAAAGAAAAAGTCGCCGCTTACAGAAACGAGGGAGGAACGTTCCCGGTAGTCTCGGAAACCGAGAAGTCGGGTAAGCATGTCGCTTATTATTACGGTGACGACGGTTTGTTCCAGGTGTATATCGGAAAGCTCACCGATGAAAATACCCGTACAGGGAGTGCTGATTCATTCGTGATCGGCACCGAAGGGAACAAAACTACATATGAGTACTACACATGCGAGTGGGACAAGGATGTTCCGGGCGGAGCCTTCACCGACGAGAGATTCGGAACTGACCTGGAAGACGACAGGCACTATACCTACAGCGGAAAGCTTAAGAACGGGGCATATGACGGAGACATAGACGCGACCGACTGGGACGAAACTGTCTACAAGCTGAAGTTCCAGGACGGAAAAGTCATTCTGGAGATGGAAGTGTCTCCGGGCGGAGCGAGAAACGTAGTAGGATGGGACGAGTACAGGGTTTGGATGCTCTGCTTCAGCGATGAGGATGTCCAGAGGACATTCACGCTGCCCTATGTGAAATGATCCGGAGGAGGACCCTTGCTCAAAGGGTTCTCCTTTTTTGTGAACGAAATCAACACGGAGGTGTCAGATGGATATTTTAACGACCGCAATAGAGAAAGCCGGCATTTACCGAAGCGGAGCCGAAGTAGTGAGAAGAGGATCGCTGGAACTGTCGGAAGGAAACCATAAGCTTTACGTCAAAGGCATGAGCGGAAGTGTCAGGTATGATACGGTAAGGCTGTTTGGTGCAGATGGGCTTCGCGTCTCGAATCAGAGGTTCGAGGCTTTCGGGGAGCACCAGGAGGAGAAGGAGTCAGAGAATATCCGCAGAGAAATAGAGGAGATCGAAAAGCAGATAGAAGTGAGACAGATGCAGATCGACATGTGGAGGTCGAACGGGGATTTCACCGCCAGAACGTCGCAGTCTGCATCGGAAGTGGAAGAATACATAGAAAAGCTTCCCGAACGGGTCGATAAGCTGAATGGGATCATCTCGGAGTACAGAAAACAGCAGGAAGCTCTTACAGAGGAACTGCAGAAGGCCGAGAGGGCTGAGAGCTCTCCCGCAGTCGTGGTTGATGTGGATGTCGAGAAGGCCGGTACATATCCTTTTGAGCTGAGATACTTTGAGAATAATGCGGAGTGGAACCCTGTATACGAACTGTACAGCGATGGGGAAGGTCCTCTTGAGATCAGAATGAGGGCCAGGATCGCGGAACATACGGGGGAAGACTGGGAGAATGTGCAGATAAGCCTGTTTACGGGCAATCCGTCCTCCGGCAGCGCTCTTCCGGAACTAGGTACGTTATATCTGGATTACCGTCAGGAGGTCCAGTACCGTGCTTCCGTGGCCATGGGAAAAGCAGCCCCCGCAATGATGAACATGATGATGGATTCCGCCGCTGCCTCAGATGACGTTATGGAGTTCGGAGCAGTGGAGGAGAGCAGCGTCAGGATGCAGACCGCAGAGGCCGATGTGAGCGATGACGATACCATGACGGAATACATCCTCCCGGGCAGAAGGGATGTTCTGGACAACTATGACGGAACGATGGCTGACCTGCAGAGTTATGAGATCCCCGCGGAGTATGAGGTCGCAGCAGTCCCCGTACTTGACACGAGAGCTTACCTCACGGCAAAGGTAAAGACGGCGGATATCCCGTTCACGAATGCATTCAGTACCGGTGTCTTTCTGAAGGGCAAATATCTCTGCACGGTATATCTGGATCCGGATCTGACTAAGGAAGAGATCGTGATCACGCTGGGTGAGGACGAGAGGATAAAGGTCAGCCGCAAAGAGGTGTCCAGGAAGGCAGCGAACACCTTCCTCAAGGGACAGAGAACAGTCGACCATGTGTTCGAGACGAGGGTGACCAATATCTCCGGGAAGGATATGGAGGTATTCCTGAAGGACCAGGTCCCCGTATCCAGAGAAAAGGATATCACCGTGGAGGTCAGGGAACTGTCAGGAATGACACGGGAGGAAAAGACGGGCGAGGTCTCCGGCAGGGTGAGCGTTCCCGCCGGACAGACTGTGACGAAGACTCTCGCCTACAAGGTATCATGGCCAAAGGACAAGAAGGTCACCGAAAGCAGGGATCATTCGGGAACAAGGATATGCTCGGAATGCGGATCGCCGGTGTATGGGCAGTTCTGCCCGGTATGCGGGAGCAGAGTCAACTGAAGAAACAGAGAGCATAAAGCATTAAAACACCCGCGGCATGGACCGCGGGTGTTCGTGTCTGTTTGATCAAGATATCAGTCAGACGCAAGATCTCTGAGTATTGATTCGTGTCTCGGCTTGACCTCGACCGACCACTTGGGTCCGCTGGCATACATCTCGGCAAGTTCAGCGAGAGCCGCAGGGACATCGATGCCCTGAGGACAGGCGTGAGCGCACTGCCCGCACCCAATACAGGCGGACGGGCGTTTCTCCTCTGCCAGACCGTCAATGCGGACGGAAGCGGTGCTGGTGGCGGCATATTTGTAGTCGTTGTAGCATTCCAGCAGATACGGGATATCCAGTTCCATGGGACATCCGGCGCAGCAGTAGCGGCACTGCGTGCAGGGAACGCCTCTCTTAAGGTTCTCAGCTATCTCGAACAGTGCATTCTGCTCTTCTTCGGTGAGCGGATCGGATTCGCGGAAAGTATTCAGGTTGTCTTCAACCTGCGACAGCTCGTTCATGCCGGACAGAACCATCCTGATGTTATCGAGTCCCTGCAGGAAGCGGAAAGCGTAAGATGCATCGGATGCTTCGGGACGGAATGCTTTGAGCTTCGAAGAGTGCTCCTCAGAAAGGACGGCAAGCTTGCCTCCTCTGCAGGGCTCCATTACCCAGACGCCGAGGCCGTGATCGGTTATGATCTCGTATTTCTTCTTTGCGTTCTGCAGGCTCCAGTCCAGATAGTTGCACTGGATCTGCACGAACTCGAACATCCCTTCATATTTGTCAAGAACATGCTCCAGAAGTTCCGGACCTCCGTGGAAAGAGAATCCGAGATGCCTGATCTTTCCCTCATCTCTGATCTTGAGGATGTCCGGAATGATATGGTATTCCTCGCTCTCATAGATCTTGACGGACCACTCGTTGATGTTGTGAAGGAGATAGAAATCGAAGTGATCGGTCCGGCATCTGTTCAGGGATATATTGAAAAGAGCGGTGTTGTCCACCGGTCCCGGGAGCGAATGTCCAGGGAACTTGTCGGCGAGATAATAGCTGTCCCGCGGATATTTCGCAAGCGCTTCCGCTACCGCTGCCTCGGACTTTCCGCCGAGATACGGATAGGCAGTGTCGAAATAATTGACACCGTTCCCGACGGCAAGGTCGAACATGGAGTTGACCTTCTCCTGATCGATCTCACCGGTCACGGGATCGGTCGAGAACCTCATGCATCCGAAACCCAGACGGGACAGTTTGATTCCGTTAAAATCGCTGTAGATCATCGATATAACCTCTGGTAATTGATGCAGACACCTGAATCAGACGGCAGGTGTCCTATTTGTTTTTGCTGAAGTATTCTTTGGCCAGTGACGCCACTGTGCCGGACAGTCCCAGGACTGCCACGAGGTTGGGTATGGTCATGATGCCGTTGAGGGTATCAGAGATCCTGTAGGCCAGGCCGAGAGGAACAGTCGCTCCGTATACGACGGCTGCCACGAAAACGATCTTGTAGATGTTGGAGAACTTCCGGCTTCCGGTCAGGAACTCAAGGCATCTGACGCCGTACAGGGACCAGGTGATCATGGTCGTGAAGGCGAAGAGCAGCAGCGATACTGCGACAGACAGGCTGCCGAATTTCTCGCCGAATACCGTCGCAAAGGCATCGATGGGCAGTACGTTCTTGTCTCCGGTCACATACTCTATATTTACTCCGCTCATAAGCACCGCGAAGCAGGTGAGAGAGCAGATCACGATCGTGTCGAAGAACACTTCGAACATGCCGAACAGCCCCTGCCGGACGGGATCGTCGGTGCTTGAGCTCGCATGAGCAATGGGGGCAGAGCCCTGGCCTGCTTCGTTGGAGAAGAGACCGCGTCCGAGGCCGCTGCTCACGGCGTTTTTGAGAGTGATGCCCACAGTTCCGCCAAGCACCGCTTTGGGAGAGAATGCTCCCTTGAATATGGAAGCGATGACTGTGGGGAAGGAAGTGATATGGCTGATGATCACAATGACAGAGCAGACAACGTAGATGATGCTCATCACAGGGATAAGTGTTTCGGCTGCCTGGGCGATGCGTCTGACACCGCCAATGATGACGAGACCTAGAACAACGGCAGCGACGATCCCTATGACCAGAGATATGATGCCGCTCTTATCAGAAGCTTCCGGGATGAAAGCGGTCACGGCTGAGTTGATTGCAGTCACCATGGAACTGATCTGGCTAAGACATCCGATCCCGAAGGAAGCGACCGTACCGGCCACCGCGAAGATCACAGCCAGCCATTTCCAGTTCTTTCCGAGACCTTCGGTGATATAGTACATCGGACCGCCGACATTCTCGCCTGCATCGTTCTTCTGACGGTATCTGATAGCCAGGGTGACCTCACTGAACTTGGTGCAC
>JAFYZY010000142.1 GCA_017548485.1 Oscillospiraceae bacterium
GGCGGAATGCCTGTCCTGCAGACACTGGAAGATCGCGGAATGCTCGCTGTCCACGGGAAGCAGTTGCACGCCCTTTTCCCTGACCCTGGATGTGACGATCTGTCCTCCGGTCACCAGCGTCTCCTTGTTCGCGAGAGCAATGTCCTTTCCAGCATCTATAGCGGCAAGAGTCGGCAGCAGTCCCGCTATGCCGACAACTGAGTTGAGCACCGTATCGCAGTCAGCGGACGCCGCTATCTCGACCATCCCACGTTCTCCGGAAAGGATCTTCGTTCCGAGGTCTGCTATGCGCACGCGCAGATCTGCGGCTGCATCCTCGTCCGCCATGCATACCATGGAAGGTCTGAATCTTCTGACCTGTTCTTCCATAAGCACGGAGTTCCTTGAGGCGCTGAGCGCGGTCACCTCGATGCCCAGACTGTCCACAAGAGACAATGTCTGAGTCCCGATGGAGCCCGTAGATCCAAGTATACTCAGTTTTTTTACCGACATGTTAAGTCCTTTTGAAAAATGCCGGACGCATTTATAAAGTGTCCGGCAGAGATTGTTGATGGTTTGTGAGATCCTACCTGCCGCCGAATCTGCGGCTGCGCGATCTGAACTCCTCTATAGCCCTGTCAAGGTGCTCCGGTGTGAAATCCGGCCATAGCGTGTCCATATACACGAACTCCGCATAAGCGCACTGCCAGAGCATGAAGTTGGAGATGCGTTCCTCACCGGACGGTCTGAGCAGCAGATCCAGAGGAGGACAGCAGGATGTGAAAGTCAGACTGTCTATCAGCTCTTCGTCTATCTCATCCGCTGTTATCCTGCCGTCTGCCACCATTTCTGCGGCTTCTCTCGCGGCGTGAACTATCTCGTCCCTCCCGCCGTAATCGACGGCTATGTTGAGGATAAGTCCGGGATTATCCCTGCTTGTATCCTCTATCTCCTGCATAAGCGAGAGTATATCGGAGTCGAGCCTGTCCCTGCGCCCGATGAAACGGACGCGTATCGTCTCTCCCTCCTGATTGAAGGCATCTCTGAGATACCTTCTGAGGATGTTCATTATGGCGCTGACCTCGTCAGCCGACCGCGACCAGTTCTCGGTGGAGAAGGCGTAAACGGTAAGCGCTTCTATTCCGATCTTCTCGCAGTGCCTGCAGATGGTCCTGAACACCTCTGCTCCGCGCGCATGACCGGCGGATCTGGGCAGGCCGTTCTTTGCGGCCCATCGCCCGTTTCCGTCCATGATTATGCCGATATGACGGGGCATGGAGGCTTGTTCAGAAGGCATGATCAGACCTCCAGTATCTCGGTCTCTTTTGTTTTTACTACTTCGTCCACCGTCTTGATGGCGGAGTCGGTGGCCTTCTGGATCTCATCCTGAAGGTCCTTGAGGTCGTCCTCGGTGATCTCGGACTTTTTCTCCAGCGCTTTGAACTTGTCAACACCGTCGCGGCGGATATTGCGGATAGCTACCTTGCAGTCCTCGCCCATCTTCTTGATGTCCTTGACCAGATCGCGGCGTCTCTCCTCGGTGAGCTGGGGGAACACCAGACGCAGGCTCCTTCCGTCATCGGTGGGATTGATGCCGATATCCGATGCGAGTATCGCTCTCTGGATGTTCCTGATGGTGGAAGCGTCCCAGGGCGTGATGACCAGGATCCTGGCTTCCGCGACCGATACCGCGGCCATCTGGTTGATCTTGGTGGGAACGCCGTAGTAGTCCACGGTGATCTTGTCCAGGACTGCAGGATTCGCGCGTCCGGCTCTGATGGCTGCCAGATCGTTCCTGAGATGGTCTATGGACTTGTTCATATTATCCTGGTAAGGCTGTACATATTCACTCATTATTCAGTCCTCCTTGATAAGTGTGCCGATGTCTTCTCCCTGAACGACCCTGACCAGATTCTGGGGATCGCTCTGCAGGTCGAATACCAGCACGGGTATATTGTTGTCCCTGCACATGCTTGCTGCAGTGGAATCTATCACATTGAGGTTGTCTGCCAGCACCTTTGTGAAAGTGACTGTATTGTAGCGGACCGCATCGTCATACTTGTGCGGATCCTTGTCGTATACGCCGTCCACCATTGTGGCCTTGAGGACCACTTCCGCCCCTATCTCTGCTGCGCGCAGCGCTGCGGCTGAATCGGTGGAGAAGTACGGGTTTCCGGTTCCTCCTGAAAGGATGATGATCCTTCCCTTCTCGAGGTGCCTGGTCGCCCTGTTTCTGATGTAAGGCTCAGCGACGTTCTGCATGGGGATCGCTGTCATGACCCTGACGTCTGTTCCGAGTTTCTCCAGTCCTTCCGCGACTGCCAGTCCGTTCATGACGGTGGCGAGCATCCCGATGTGGTCTGCCCTTGTCCTCTCCATTCCGGCGGCGTCTCTTCCGCGCCAGAAGTTGCCTCCGCCCACGACTATTCCGATCTCCGCTCCGAGATCCGCAGTCTCTTTGATGGCCTTGCAGAACGATTCCAGCGTATCGGGATCGATCCCGAAATGTCCTTCTCCCGCAAGAGCCTCACCGGAAAGCTTCAAAAGTACACGCTTGTATTTCAGCATAGTTCTGAACCTCTCTCCCTATAAAACATCAGAGCCGCAGCCCTCTGTATTTTCCAATTAATTCTATCGTAATGACGATGATTTCGCAATGAAAAAACCCATGCCTTTTTTCAGGTAAGGCATGGGCTTTGCTTTGAAGATTATTTATTGATCTGTGCTGCGACTTCCGCTGCGAAATCCTCGTTTCTCTTCTCGAGGCCTTCGCCCTTCTCATAGCGCAGGAACTTGACGACCTTGATGTCTCCGCCGAGTTCTTTTGCCTTTCTGGCCACATAGTCGCTGACGCTGATCTTGTCTTCCTTTACGAAAGGCTGATCGAGCAGGCAGACTTCCTTGAAGAATTTGCCGAGGCCGCCCTGAACGATCTTGTCGAGGATGTTCTGGGGTTTGTTGGCGTTCTTGGGATCCTGCTTGAGCTGAGCGATGCGGACTTCCTTCTCGTTCTCGATCACGGATGCCGGGACCTCTTCCTCATTGAGGTAGGTCGGGTTGATGGCAGCGACCTGCATTGCGATGTCCTTGCCGAATTCCGTGAACTCGGGCTTGGCAGCGATCTCAGGAGATGTCTCGAACTTGACGAGAGTGGCATATACACCGCCCATGTGGATGTAAGGTACCGTGATGCCCTCGACGCGCTCGAAGCGGCGGATCTTGATGTTCTCACCGATGGTGAGGATCCTGTCGCGGAGCATCTCCTCAATTGTTCCCTCTCCGCCGTCGCACTGAAGAAGTGCATCGACATCAGCGGGATTATATTTGATGACTGCATTTGCGCAGGCTTTGACGAAATCCATGAACTTCTCGTTCTTGGCTACGAAGTCGGTCTCTGAGTTTACCTCGAGGATGACTCCGACGTCTTCTGTGGATGTTGCGAAAACAACACCTTCTGCTGCGATCCTGCCGGCCTTCTTTGTCTGGGCGGCGAGTCCGCGCTCACGAAGGATCTCGATAGCCTTATCCATATCGCCCTCAGCTTCTGTGAGAGCCTTCTTGCAATCCATCATTCCGCAGCCGGTGCGCTCGCGGAGTGTCTGTACGTCCTTAGCTGTAAAAGCCATTAATTATTCCTCCATAGAACAACAGGTGTTGTTGATTACTCTTCTTCGGTCTCCTCGGCGTCCTTGTCTGCGGCTTCAGCGGGAGCAGCGGACTCTTCCGGCTCTACCTGATAGCCCTGGCGCGCTTCGATGATGGCATCGGCCATTGCTGAGCAGACGAGCTTGACGGCACGGATGGCGTCGTCGTTTCCGGGGATGATGTAGTCGACCTCATCGGGGTCGCAGTTGGTGTCGACGATAGCAAAGATCGGGATACCGAGCTTGTGTGCTTCCGCGACTGCGATGTGCTCTCTGCGTGTATCGACAACGAACAGAGCGGCCGGAAGGCGCTCCATGTCCTTGATTCCGCCGAGGAACTTCTCGAACTTGGCGATCTCGCCCTCGTACTTGCTGACTTCCTTCTTGGTGAGGAGGTCGAATGTTCCGTCTTCTCTCATCGCCTTGAGCTGGTTGAGCCTGGCGATCCTGCGGCGGATGGTGCGGAAGTTGGTGAGCGTTCCGCCGAGCCAGCGGCTGTTGACATAGGGCATGCCGCAGCGCTGAGCTTCAGTCATGATGCTCTCCTGAGCCTGCTTCTTCGTTCCGACGAAGAGAACATCACCGTCCATGGCTGCATTGCGGATATCGTTGTAAGCCTTGTCGAAAAGCTTAACGGTCTGCTGCAGGTCGATGATGTGGATTCCGTTGCGCTCTGTATAGATATACGGAGCCATCTTGGGGTTCCAGCGTCTGGTCTGGTGTCCGAAATGGAAACCGCTTTCCAGCAGCTGTTTCATGGATACTACTGACATTTTTTCTTTCTCCTTTTTTGTTAATTCCTCTGCATCCCTTAGCTGAAAGCAGCCTTTGGCCACAGGCCTTCAGGAACAGGACACATGCGAATTGCCGAAACATTTTATCACAAAGGAAAAGATGACGCAATATCTTTTTGCGCCATCTTTATAAGACTTCTATATATGCGCGCTGAATCGGTCCGGAATATCACTCCGTGAAGGGTACGAGCCCCACGACGGCGTCTTCAGCTGTCATCCTGACATCTCCGTTGTCTGTATCGATCATGACATACCTGTTGTTGCCCATTCCGAGTTCCTTCATGTATGACAGCTGACGGTGGCCGTGGCGGGATTCTATGCGCTCCACCAGATCGTGATGCTCCTCCTCCATCATGGCGTATACGATATCTACACATGCCTGATCTATGGCCAGGATATCCGTGGAAGCGAGTATGCCGACGTTGGGCGTGACCACCGGTTCAGCTTCTACTCCTTCGCAGTCGCATGAGACCGACATGTTCCTCATGACATTGACGAAAGTTATATGTTTCCCGAAATGATCGACTGTGGCTTTGGCCGACTCCGTCATTCTCTCCATGAACTCCTCTTCCGTTATGGAGAAGCTCACGGGACTTGAACCTGTATGGATCGCTGCCTTTCCGATCCTTCCGTCTGCGCAGCCGATGCCGATATTCTTGCTGGATCCGCCGAATCCACCCATCGTATGTCCCTTGAAATGAGTGAGCACGAAGAGCGAATCGTAATCCAGAAGGCTCTTTCCGACCGTGATATGATCGAACCACTTTCCGCCGGTGACAGGGATATCCGCAGTGCCGAACTCATCCATAATATCAACGGGAGCAAAGTCCCATCCGTTGATCTCGATCGTCTTCCTGTGCTGTTGCGTGGTATAGCGGTCTCCGTCATAGTATGTGTTGGTCTCTACGATCACCGCATCCGGCAGGTCTTTCTCGAACAGTTCCTTTACCCATGGCCGCGGGATGATATTGGGTCCGTAAGGTTCCCCTGTGTGCAGTTTGACTGCGATTTTCCCAGTTATATGTTCGTTCACTCTCCCGTACATCTTTCTGAGGCCTTCCGCCGAGAGATCTCTTGTAAAATATACTACAGATTCGTTTCCGTTCCTTTCTGAATACGGAACATATCTGTTTCCGTCCTTCTTCTGTGCATTACTGGGCATCTTTTATTCTCCTTTCTCGGGAATGATATCTGTCTCTTCTATAAAAATAATAACATACATACTGGACACGCAAAACAAAAAAGAGAAGACAACGATCGCGTCATCTTCCCTTTGATGGTCGGAGTGGCGGGATTCGAACCCGCGGCCTCTTGGTCCCGAACCAAGCACTCTACCAAGCTGAGCCACACCCCGAATAATTAAGCCGATGATCAGGGAGATCATCGGCTGTGGTAGCGGAAGAAGGATTCGAACCCTCGCAAACAGAGTCAGAGTCTGCCGTGCTACCGTTACACAATTCCGCTCCAAACACGAAACCTATTATAACAAGTTTGGAACGTTTGTCAACAACAATCAGAGGCACCGTACGGCGTCTTGATTTTTCTACAGATATGTATAATTATATATACTCAGAGAAAACCAGATACACCGGAGGAACTACAATGCCAGAATTCACCTATGAGATCACCGAGCCTATCGGCATCCTTTCACAGAGCACCAACGGCTGGTCCCGCCAGATCAACCTGATCAGCTGGAACGGCAGAGCTCCCAAGTACGACATACGCGACTGGGCTCCCGGAAACGAAAAGATGGGCAAAGGAATATCCATGTCCCTTGAAGAGCTCAAAGCCCTGAAAGAGATCCTTGACGAAATGGAAATCTGAAATGATCAACAGTGAGAACAAAGAGCGTTTCCTGAACGTATACAGCACATACATCAAACGCGCCGGTTCCGACAAGCTCCTTGAATGGATGGAAAACAGGACCGATTTCTTTACCGCGCCTGCCAGCACAAGATTCCACGGAGCGTGCAATGAAGGCCTGATCATCCACTCGCTGAACGTTTACGATCTTCTCAAAAAGAGGAACGACGAGGATAAAGCCTATTCGGATGAAACGGTAGCGATCGTCTCCCTCCTACATGACCTGTGCAAGGCCAACTTCTACAAAGAGACCACCAGGAACGTCAAGAACGACGTCACCGGGCAGTGGGAGAAAGTTCCCTATTATTCCATTGACGACAGATACCCTTACGGGCACGGAGAAAAATCGGTCTATCTTATAGAGAGATTCATGAGACTGTCTCCGGAAGAAGCTATCGCCGTCAGATGGCACATGGGCGGTTTCGATGACAGCGTCAAGGGCGGCGGATACAACGTCGGCAACGCCTTCAACATGTTCCCGCTTGCGGTAAAACTACACATATGCGACCTCGAAGCCACTTACCTTATAGAGAACAAATGACACAGAGCGGTCCCTGCGGACCGCTTTTTGATCGCAAAAACAGCCGGGCCACGCGGTCCGGCTGTTGCTTTGTTAATGAGATCTGTGCGTGCGTCTGGATCCTCAGCTCACTGCTCGTAAGTGAGTCTGTTCTCAAGTTCGCTGATCTGATCCTTGAGAGCCAGGATCTCGTTCTCGCGCTGTGACAGGTAGAAATCCCTGCGCACAAGTTCGCCGTTGAGAGAGTTGATCTTGAGTTCCCTCTCCATCTGTTTCTGATTCTCACCGCTGAGTTTGTCCCTGAGTTCGGTGATCATATTCTGGCGTTTCTCCAGTTCCCTGACGGCATCGTTGTACCTGGCGATGATCTGTCTGATCTGATCGTTCTTTCCTTCAACGGTCTGCTGCAGTCCTGTGTTCTGCGCCTGCATGCTCTCGACGATGGTCTGCACTTTCTGCAGACGCGTCTGGAAAGCGCCAGTGAGATTCTTGATCTGTTTCTGCGCGTTCTGTTCCACCAGATCGGCTTTGCGCAGTGCGTTGTCCTTCTCCGCAGTTACAGCTCCGAGTTTCTCCGACATCTCCTCTTCCAGAGTGTCCTTCTCGCGGAGCAGTTCGGAGTATCTTCTCTCCTGATCCTGAAGCCTGGAGTCGAATCTCGCCTGCATCTTCTCATTGTTCCCGGCGATTGCGTTGTCTCTGTCGGCAATGGATCTGGCCACAGCGGCATCCCTGTCGGCGCAGGTCCTGGCGACCTCATCCTTCAGCTGGATGATCTCCTGCTGAAGCTCAGATGCTCTTATATCCTGTCTGCTCAGAAGATCGTTGTAATGGGCGAGCATCTTATCATTGTTTGCTGCAATTGCTCTGTCCCTCTCAGCCCTGATCCTCTCCTGTTCGGACGCAAGTTCGGCGTTCTTCTGCAGAAGATCCGAGTAGTCCTTCTCGTACTTTCTAAGCATGGAGTCGAAGTGCGCCTGCATCTTCTCATTGTTTCTGGCTATAGCGTTGTCTCTCTGAGCGATCAGCGCGGCTCTCTCCTCACTGAGATCGCTGCTCTGGTCTCGCGCTTCTTCAAGTTCTTCCTCATGCTGCTTCAGCA
>JAFYZY010000143.1 GCA_017548485.1 Oscillospiraceae bacterium
ATTCGCCCTTGAACGCGGAGGGAACGGTGTAGAGGATGATGTCCAGTTCCAGGTTCTTGAGGGTGCTGGTGCCCAGCGTCTTGCACATGTAGGCGGGAGATCTCGCGATGCCGACTATGGTCACTTTGTCGCAGTCCACTATCTCCAGGACGTCGTCATCCTCGAGGTACAGATCCAGTTCGTCTCCGATGCAGTAATCACCGCTCTGAAGAGTGTTGTTGAGGATGAGAACCTCGGAGCTGTTCTGAGGCATGCGTCCTTCTATGATCTCGTATTTGTTTACGGCCCTGTCTGTCTCCTCCAGGCGGGTGACGGCGACTTCCCCGTTCTTGTTCATGGACAATACGTCACGCATGCGGCTTGCAAAGATATGCTCCACCCACTCCTGCTTGCGTATGGCGCTCGTGTCCGCTCCGTCGAATCCGTAAGCGGAATAGAGCTGTATGTCCTGAAGGGAGTACTCGTCGTTGTATCTGTCGACGCTCTTCTCCATTATGTCCCTGGTGCTCATGAGGCCCATCATGAAGCCGGAGCCTATCAGCACGATCATGAGAAGAGAGAAGAAGCGCTTGAAAGACTTCCCTATCAGCCTGTAAGTGTCTTTCCTGAACATCAGTATTCGATATCCTCTATGCTCCTGACGTTTTGGTTCATCTCGACTGACTCGATATGTCCGCTCTTTACTCTGATTATCTTCTGTCCCATCTCGGCGAGGGCGCTGTTATGGGTTATCATGACGACGGTCATGTTCTGTTTCTCGCACATGTCCTGAAGTACTCCCAGGACCTGTTTGCCGGTGACGTAGTCCAGCGCACCGGTGGGCTCGTCGCAGAGCAGCAGCTTGGGGTTCTTTGCGACCGCCCTCGCGATCGCGACTCTCTGCTGTTCTCCTCCGGAGAGCTGGGACGGGAAGTTGTTCAGCCTGTCTTCCAGTCCGACCATCTTGAGGACGAACACAGGATCCATTGGATCGGAGCACAGCTGCGCCGCAAGCTCCACGTTCTCCTTGGCCGTCAGGTTCTGCACCAGGTTGTAGAATTGGAACACGAAACCCACGTCGCTGCGCCTGTATTCGCACAGATCCCTGTCATTGAGCCCGGAGATCTCCTTGCCGTCCACCGTGATCTTTCCGGAGGTGGCGGTATCCATTCCTCCGAGGATGTTGAGTATCGTGGTCTTTCCCGCTCCGCTGGAGCCGAGGACCACCACGAACTCGCCTTTTTCTATGGAGAATGAGACGTCGCTGAGAGCCTTTATCTCAACTTCGCCCATCTGATATATCTTGCTCACGTTTTCAAACTCGATGAAGCTCATGCCGTACTTCCCGTCAAATCTAAATACAAGTCCAAATTATCTCATTATGATTATCTCATTTTTGTTCTGTCCAGTATACAGATAAAGAGTGAAATGTTGAAAAAAAAGGTCCGCACTTTGGCGGACCTTTGATGATACCGGTATTCTTCAGATCTTTTTGCATGTTGAGCCGGCGTAGCTGATGCTGCCCTCGGCGAAAGTGATCTTTACCATTCCGCGCTTGCGGCCGAACTCATTGTTTCCGATGGGATAGAGACGGAACTCGAAGTCGACTCCGTCGTCGTCGGTGGCTTTGGCGTGGAGTTCTCCGTCCTCAAGATAGATCTCGTCGATGATGAAGTCATCGTCTTCCGGATGCTCATACTTTCCGCAGAAGCTTTCCCAGGAAGATCTGTCGGGATCCTTTACAGCGATATCCTCGATAGACACCACGGGTCCCGGCTCCCTACCGTACGCGATATCCCTTATGCCTTCCCAAGCGGTGTCCTCCGCCCTGTAGTCCATCGGGTCGCGGTTAAAAAGCGTTATGATGACTTTGTCCGCGTCGACGAAGCGCTCGAACCATGTGAATACACCGGGCATCCCGCCGGAGTGGCTGACAACGAGACCGAGACCGTCTCTTTGAGAGACTCCCCAGCCGAAGCCGTACCCTTCTCCGTCATCCTCATCCTCATCGCGGTAGACCTCTCCGCTGTTGAGCACCACGGGCGTATACATGAGCTGCTGCTCTTCCTTAGTGACAACGCTTCCCTCGCGCAGGACCCTGTCCCACCTGAACATATCGTCGAGCGTGGTAAAGACATAATCGTCCCCGTTGAGCCCGTCGAACGCGGTGACGACGCGGTCTTCTTTGGAATCCACGTCAGCGATGTACCTGTCATCTTCTATGACCGTCGCCTGCGCGTAGTTCCCGAAGGGTACGCCGTCGCGGCGTATATGACAGCAGTGTGTATGCGTCATTCCGGCCGGATCGAATATGTTCTCCTGAAGGAACTTCTCAAAGGGAACGCCTGAGAGCCGCTCCACCAGCAGAGCCAGAAGGTTGTATCCGGTGTTGGAGTACTCGAACTTTTCACCCGGGGCGCCGTAGCGTTCCGCTTTTGTCTCACACAGGAAATCCAGGATCTCGTCGTTGCACGGCACCCTGTCTTCTCTCTTCCATTTTTCAATGAACCAGTCTTCGTCGTCGAAGTAGTCGGGGATGCCGCTTGTGTGGGTGAGAAGATGCCTCACCGTCGCGCCTGGATACGGTATCTGCGGGAAATACTTCACGATCTCGTCGTCCAGGTCCAGAAGTCCTTTTCTGACCGCAAGCATCACGGCCGCAGCCGTGAACTGCTTCGTTACGGAGGCGAGCTGGAATACGGAATCCTCAGTGAGTGGTTCCTTGTCTTCCGGGTCGCGGAAGCCGACGGCACCCTTGGAGATTATCTTTCCGTTCTCGGCGTAGAGCCATGCGCCGTTGAAGCTGTCTTTTTCATGGGCCCTGCGTGCAAGGTCCAGTATCGTTTCGTGTTTATCCATTATCATGTCCTGCAGCGTATACCGCTGCTTTTCCTTATATCATTTGATCTTTTTGCAGGTTACGCCGTCTACAGTGAGACAGTCCTTTCCGAATTCGATCTTCGCGAATCCGCCTTTCCTGCCGAAGGTGTTGTCGCCTATGGGATAGAGCTGGCTAGTGAATTCGCCGTCTTCCCCGCTGATCCTGGCAAACAGTTTATCGTCCTCCATGAAGACTTCTTCCAGGCGTAAATCATCGATCAGCTGCTCATATCTGCCGCAGAAGGCTTTCCATTCATCCGTGTCCGCGTCGTCGAACAGACCTTCTTCCATATCCTGGAACAGTTTCAGCGCAGTATATGTCTGTTTCCAGTCCATCTCCTCGGTGGCGCGGTTGTACATGCTGGCCACGCAGATATCCGATCTGAGCGAGAATATCCATTCAGTCACGAATCCTTCGTTCCAGCCGCCGTGTTCTCCGACATCGCCTCTGAAGCTGTATACGCACAGTCCGTAACTGTCCATGACCGGCGTCAGCATGCGCTGTGCTGTCTCCTTTTTGAGGAATCCTCCCTCCCTGTAGCTGCGGGAGAGAGCGACGCCCAGCTTTACCAGCTCCGTGGGAGTCGTCCAAAGTCCGGCGGCCGCGTGCTCGGGATAGTAGTGATATCCGTGCGCGGGATCTTCTCTCTGCGCGAGCCTTCCCCCGAAGGCGGCGTTTTCGACAAGATCCTCATCAAGGGGCTGGAAATAGCCTGTTCTGGTGAGTCCCAGCGGCTCTGCGACTTCCTTTTGGAAAGCGTCGCGGAGAGTCGTGCCGGTGATCCTTGTGAAGGCGAGCTCTGCGAGCGTTATGCCTCCGCCGGAATATCTGTGCTGTTTTCCGTAGGGCCTGATCCTGCGCAGTCTGGGAGTATTTCCCTTTCCGTCCAGCACGTCCTCCAGAGATAGCGGTTCGTG
>JAFYZY010000144.1 GCA_017548485.1 Oscillospiraceae bacterium
GGCTTCTCCGCGGGATATCTCTCTGTTCTGGCAGAACACGCACCTGAGCTGGCATCCGCTGAAGAACACCGTCCCGGATCCGCGCTCACCGGAAATGCAGGGCTCCTCCCAGAAATGAAGCGCAGCCCTCGCTACGAGGATGTCTCCGGCAACTCCGCAGGCTCCCTTTCTGCCGGCATATCTGTCGGCGCCGCACCTTCTGGGGCACAGCGTGCAGACAGTCTTTCTTGCCTCTGCAGAGATCATTTGTCCGTCCGTCCCTTCCCGCTTCCGTTTCCTGCCGGTCTGTTACGAAGCGACAGGATCAGCAGTGTGATCAGTATCCCGGATGCCGACCCGAAGGTGTCGAGCCAGACATCCTTTATGTCCGGTCCGCGTCCCGAGAAGATCTGGATGGTCTCATCCAGGAACGCGCAGAAATTGCAGCGCAGCAACACGCCGAACGCAGCCGCAATGCCCGTTCTGCCGCACTCCGCAGCCAGAAGATACATTTCCGCGCCAAGCAGGAAGAACTCGCCGAAATGGGCAAGTTTCCTCAGCAGATGTTCGGTGGCCTTCTCCGGCCCGAAAATGAGCCTCAGGAGACCGCCTATATGTTCGAACAGCCATCCGCTCTCCGCCGCGGAACTGTCCTGTCCCAACGCGGAATGGCCCCATATGAGGCAGAGAGTGATCAGCGTCAGCGCTGTAAGGATCCTGCGTTTTCTCAAAGTGCTCCTCCGATCCGGGTATATACACACTTGCGGTCCGCCCGCTGTTACATTACAATTATTTGGTGATGCAGGAGGCATTTCTCTAATGGATTATATCATCATTCTGCTGATACTGGGCTGCATAGGCTCGTTTGCGGTCACGCGCCTCACAAGGAATGAGGGACGCAAGAACACCGCGAACAGGGTCATGACGGTGCTCGCCTCTCTGCTGATCGTCTGTATCGCGGCCAGGAACTATCTCGGCGGCGGAACCGAACCGCAGCCGGCCGATCCCGATCCGGGGCCGGCGATAGTGGTGACGGAACCGGATGACACAGAACCTGCCGTTCCGCCCGCGGATCCGGAGCCGGACAGCGGCGGGCAGCAGGCGGACCCTGAGCCCCTCATAGACGAGAACGGGACGTATGATTCAAAGGAAGAAGTCGCCCTGTACATCATTACCTACGGAAAGCTTCCTCCCAACTACATCACCAAGGATGAAGCGGAAAAACTCGGCTGGACCGGAGGGTCGGTCGAGCAGGTCGCCCCGGGCAAGTGCATCGGCGGATCGCGCTTCTACAACAACGAGAAGAAGCTGCCTGAGAAGAGCGGCCGCAAATACTACGAGTGCGATATCGATACCCTGGGATATCACTCCAGAGGATCGAGAAGGCTCATCTATTCCAACGACGGCCTGATCTACTACACCGGCGATCACTACGAGACATTCGAGCTTCTCTACGAAGGATACGAACATCAATGAGATACTATTCGGTAGACCTTAAGAACATATACACCAGAGACTCCCTGCACACCGCGCTCAAGGAGAGCCTCGGCCTGCCCGACTATTACGGCAGGAATCTCGACGCGCTCTCCGACTGTCTTACCGACATACGCACGGATTCCGAGATGGAATTCATCGGGCTCTCCGATCTCATGCAGAACCTGATGGAATACGGCGAGAGGTTCCTCATCACCCTGCACAAGGCTGCGTTTGCGAATCCCCACCTGATCCTCGTATTCCGGGAGAACAAAGAAGAAGCACCCAATCCTGAGCAGAACGGATAATGGTCTTATATATCATGCGCACTTCACGTTTTTGTGAAGTGCGCTTTTTCTTATGTTTCTCTCTTTTTCCTGAGGAAACTGCCCTCCGGAGCGATGACCGGCAGCTTCATATGCAGTTCCATGTCGGCGTGCCTCGCGGCCTCCACCGGAAGCCCTTCGCTGTCCGTCATCTCCGGCGCAGGGAAGGTCACCGGCTCCGATCCGGGCATCAGCAGCTCCACCTCTTCCCCCGGGAAGAAGCGGTTTCTCTGATGAAGGACCGCATTGCCCTCTTCATCGCAGCTGTCCACCACCGCCATCACGTCGAAGGTGGAGTGATATTCCGAATCCTTCGTGTACTGCCCGGGCTCGCCGAAATAGAACCCCGTCGAGTACTCCCTGTGGCTGACCTTGTACACCTCGTCTCTCCAGACCTGCCCGAGTTCCCTGCCCTCCTGCGCGGCGTCGGCGGCATGTCTGTATGCAGCGGTGACGGAAGCGACATAGTAGGATGACTTGGTCCTGCCCTCTATCTTTATGCTGGATATGCCCGCGTTGTACATCTCCCTGACGTGGTCTATCATGCACATGTCCCTCGAGTTGAAGATGAACGTGCCGTTGTCCTCGCTGATCTGCATGTATTCGCCGGGTCTCTTCTCCTCGACGAGGTAGTATCTCCATCTGCAGGGCTGCGCGCACTCTCCCCTGTTGGCGTCCCTTCCCGCCATATAGTTGGAAAGCAGACACCTGCCGGAGAAGGACACGCACATGGCGCCGTGGCAGAACGCTTCGATCTCCATGTCGGACGGTATCTCAGAGCGGAGCTTCGCGATGTCGGCCAGACTCATCTCCCTTGCCAGCACCGCCCTTTTGGCTCCGAGGTCATAGAACGCGTTCGCTGTCGCGCTGTTCATGACTCCCGCCTGTGTTGAAACGTGTATATCCACCTTCGGGGCATATCTGCGGCACATGGCCATCACGCCTATATCGGTGACGATCAGTCCGTCAGCTCCGGCATCCGCCGTCAGTTCTATGAACGCCGGGAGCTGCGGTATCTCGGTCTCGTTGGGAACGGTGTTGCAGGTTACGTAGGCCTTTACACCGTTCGAGTGAGCAAATCCTATCGCCTCTCTCAGCTGTTCGTCGGAGAAGTTGCCCGCCGCGGCTCTCATTCCGAAGGATGTGCCGGCGAGATACACCGCGTCTGCCCCGTATCTCACCGCTGTTATCAGTCTGTCCATATCCCCCGCCGGGGACAGCACTTCCAGTTTTCCCATCTGTTTCTTCCTCTGTTTTCTGCCTCTTGATTCTATCAGATTGAGCGCGGCATTTCACCACGGGAACAGAGACCCCGCTCTGTGGTATAATCAGGAACGTACTTTTCCCGAAAGGAGGATAAGACCATGCCGGAGATCCTCGCCCCCGCGGGCGGTATGGAACAGCTCATCGCCGCGGTCAGGAGCGGCGCGAACGCCGTTTATCTGGGCGTGCAGGACTTCAACGCCAGACGCAACGCCGCGAATTTCGACGCGCAGACGCTGCCTGAAGCGGTGTCCTACTGCCATGCCCGCAATGTCAGAGTGTACGTCACCGTGAATATCGCTGTCCTGGACAGCGAACTTGAGATGCTGGAGCGCTCGGCGGACATGATCGCGTCCTCCGGAGCAGACGCTGTGATCATACAGGATCTCGCCGTCCTGAAGCTCTTCCGAGAAAAGTATCCCACAATAAAGAGATACGCCTCCACACAGACCGCCGTGCACAACGTTGACGGCGCCCTGTTCCTGCGGGACATGGGATTCGACAGCGTCGTCCTCGCCAGGGAACTGAC